>CASUON010000004.1 GCA_949457475.1 uncultured Lachnospiraceae bacterium | reverse complement strand
TGCTTACTTAAGAAAAATAAGAGTTTCATAAGAGTTTCGATACACCTGGTACAAAGAAGAAAGATATTAAGATATAATATAGTAGAAACTATAAGAAAAACTATAGTAGAAACTATAAGAAAAACTATAGTAGAAGCTGTAAGAAAAACTACCGTAGAAACTGCAAGGAAAGCTGTGTGATTCTGCAAATATAGGAAAACAGTGTGTCCGCCGTATATCCATAGTTAGAAATATGTTGCATAAAAAATATTCAGCTTAGGGCAATCCGGCAAGGTCAGTCAGGTTAAAATAAGGCTAAAGAAGGGAAAATGCCATATCACAAAAAGGCAGTATAGCCAAGGTATCTAGGGATTGTACATTCTAAAATATGCGATGCTTACCGGAAGACAGGTGACAAGTATGGATAAGAAACAATTATTTATTGAACTGCAAAATATTCAGGAACGGGGAATCTCTATTTTTTTGGAAGGCAAGAAAAGCACACCGGAAGCGGTGTCTGATATTTTGTGTGTTCAGGAGGACTCTTCTTATATGAGAGATTATGTATATGACCAGGGGGTATTAAAAGAACTATGGTTTGATAAAGTACATAATGAATAAGAGGGGCAATAATAAACAATTACTTAATCAGCATCCACTTTATTTATAGAAATACTGGTATAATACGTGAAGTATTACGTGAAGTATAATGATAATGGAAAAAGGGAACCTCAATGCCTTTTGACGTATTCGCATCTGGTATTTCTCATAACGGGTGGATAGAAGCAGCCGGAGGCGGAACAAGTGTCTGCCCCGGCAGATAAGATACTTACATCGTAGCGGAGTACTTTTGTGTATTTTACATTTTTACATTGTTTCTTGTAAAATAGTGAACAACAAGCTATAATAAGGAAGACTATATTTTATATGGGTATGTACAGACACAGGAGGAAAAGCAATGAAGAAGAAAATTATACCGGTCCTTACCGTATTAATCCTAATTTTTATCATACTGCTCATAGTACTTGTAGGCAGGAAAGTGAAAGAATACATGCCAAGCAACGAACAGCAGGATTTGGAGACGTATTTTGGAATTACGTCAGAAGACGAAATAGCGATGGAATTAAACCATAATATAATAGAAGAAAAAGCATTTCGAAAAGGGGATGAAATTTATATCAGCTATACTTATATACATGATGAGCTAAACGACCGGTTTTATTGGGATACAAACGAAAATATACTGCTGTATACGACAGCGTCGAATACCGTAAAGGCATTTGCAGACAGCAAAGAATACTATATAGGCAAAAAGAAAACCAGTAAAGATTATGAAATTGTGCTGGTAGATAAAGAGCACGTATACGTTGCGCTGGACTTTGTTGCGGAATACACGAACCTGACTTATGAACAGTACGCAGAGCCAGAACGCGTCCTTTTGCGGACGAAGTGGGGGACGGTGAAAAAGGCCGCTGTAAAGAAAAAAACGCAGCTTCGAATAGAAAGCAATATTAAAAGCAATATCCTTTGTGAATTGTCCAAAGGCGATATACTGACTAAATTAGAAGAAAAAGACGGATGGGCAAAAGCAGTAACAACGGACGGCATGATTGGATATGTACAGAGCAAGCGTTTAGAGGCCGAAACGGAGGAAAAAGAAGAACATGAGTTTGCAGAAGAGATATTCGAACACCAGATGCGCGATTATGCTATTAACATGGCATGGCACCAAGTGACGGTTGCGGATGCAAACGCTTCGATTTCAAGCGTGCTGCAAAATACGAAAGGGATCAATGTCATATCTCCAACCTGGTTTTATATTAGCGATAACGACGGAAACATCGCAAACCGCGCGAGTACAGATTATGTGAAATACTGCCATGAGCGGGATATTGAAGTATGGGGCCTGGTCAGCAACTTTGAAAACAGGGAAATAAATATAACGGATATTTTAACGCATACGTCAAAACGCGAAAATCTGGAAAACCAGATTATTGCGGCCGCTATCCAGTTTGGGTTGGATGGGATCAATATTGATTTTGAAGAATTGAAAGCGGACGTGGGGGAAGGATTTATCCAGTTTATCCGGGAGCTGTCTTTAAAATGTGATGGAAACGGGCTTGTATTATCGGTAGATAATTACGTATCTTCACCTTACACAAAATTTTATGACAGGGAGGAACAGGCGGTATTTGCGGATTATGTAATTGTAATGGCATACGACGAGCATTATTCCGGTTCAGAAGAAGCGGGGTCTGTAGCTTCCATTGGGTTTGTAAAAAAAGGCGCGGATGATATATTAGAAGAAGGGGTGCCGGCTGAACAGGTTATTCTGGGCATGCCATTTTTTACAAGGGTATGGGCGGAAAAGCCAAAAGAAGGAAACGGAGACGACGTTGAGTCCGCATCCGACGATTATGTACCTTACGAGCTCTCTAGCGAGGCATATGGAATGGAGTCTGCGCAGCGTTTGATGGAGGTCAACGGGGCGGAGAAGACATGGCTAGAAAGCGCCGGACAGTATTATACCGAATACGTGAATAATAATATTACGTATAAAATATGGTTTGAAGATGTCAAATCGATTGAAGAAAAATTAAAAGTGATGGATGGTCACGCGTTTGCGGGCGCGGCATTTTGGAAACTAGGGCTGGAAGACAGCGCCGTATGGGATACGATTTTAAAATATATTAATTAATAGAACTATCTGCTAATTTTGCTCATATGTATATAGTGAGCAAAATTTCGGAGGCGGGATAGTGAAACAGAGATTAGAATTGATCATGTCCATTGTGATCTTAATCTGCGCCTGCGTACTGGCTAAAAAGAGCGCAGTGTATGTAACCGGGCAGCAGGTGCAGGAACAGACGAACTGTATTGTAATCGATGTAGGGCATGGCGGGTTTGACGCCGGAAAAGTAGGGGTTCATGGAGAAAAGGAGAAAGATATTAACCTTCAGATTGCAATGAAACTAAAAGATGCCCTGGAAGCGAAAGGCATGCAGGTCGTTATGACGCGCGATAAGGATAAAGGGCTGTATGATGAAGATGCGGGCAACAAAAAAGTACAGGACTTGCAAAGGCGATGCGACCTGATTAATGAACAAAAGCCGCTCATGACGGTTAGTATCCATCAAAACAGCTATACGAGCCCGGATATCAAAGGAGCACAGGTATTTTATTATACGACTTCTACAGAGAGCAAGAAACTGGCGGAAATCATTCAGGCAGCCTTGATCGAGCAGGTTGACCCTAAAAACCACCGGGAGGCAAAGTCAAACGACAGTTATTATATGTTAAAAAAGACGTCATCTCCAATTGTAATTGTAGAATGCGGGTTTTTAAGTAATCCGCAGGAAGCTGAAAAACTATGCGAGGAAACCTATCAGCAACAGCTGGTAGAAGCCATCCGCTTTGGGATATTTAAATATCTTGGAAATACGTCAGATGAATAAAAAAATTGGGGTTGCTGTTCCCTTCTCGTAGAATACGTGTTATAATAAAAAATATGAAAATGGTGGTTAAAAAGATAAATGAAGATAGCATAGATTTTGCTGTGATTGAACAAGCCGGACATATTTTGCAAGCTGGCGGGCTCGTTGCTTTTCCAACGGAAACTGTGTATGGACTAGGAGCGGACGCCTTACAGCCGGAAGCGTCAAAAAAAATTTATGCTGTAAAGGGAAGACCGTCTGATAATCCTTTGATCGTTCACATTTGCTGCATGGAAGATATGAAAAAGATTGTATTGCAGCTGCCGCGGGAGGCGGAATTATTAGCGCATGCATTCTGGCCGGGGCCGTTGACTATGATCCTGGAGAAAAATGATAACGTGCCTTATGAAACGACTGGAGGGATGGATACTGTTGCAATCCGGATGCCTTCTAATAAAATAGCGCTTGCACTGATCCGGGCAGGAGGCGGATATATCGCGGCGCCAAGCGCGAATACATCGGGAAGGCCCAGTCCAACGCTTGCTGAACATGTATATGAAGACATGAAAGATAAAATACCGATGCTGCTCGACGGCGGGGCGGTAGGGATTGGCATAGAGTCCACAATTGTCGATCTGACAGAATCCGTCCCGATGATTTTGCGCCCGGGGTTTATTTCGATGAAAATGATCGCGGACGTAATTGGGACGGTACGTATGGATCCAGGAATTATTGATGCCGGTTCTGCGTTAAAGCCGAAAGCGCCGGGAATGAAATACAGGCATTATGCACCGAAAGCAAATTTGATTCTGGTAGAGGGGGCGCCAGAACATGTGGCCGCAAAAATCAATAAGCTGGCAGCGGCCCATATAAAGGCAGGAAAAAAGGTAGGTGTAATAGGGACAGAAGAAACAATCGGTTATTATGGACAAGGCGCCGTACTATGTATCGGGGGACGGCAGGAGGAGGAAACTATTGTTCATAATCTATACAAAATATTAAGGGAATTTGACAGGCTGGGCGTAGATATTATCTATTCCGAATGCTTTTTTACGCTGCAATCGGGCGAGGCTGTTATGAACCGCCTGCTAAAGGCCGCGGGGCACCAAGTTATCAGTGCGGGCAACAGTGGCGGAGATTCCTTTTAATATCATTGAGGTGGGTATATGAAATACAAAAAAATTATTTTTGTAGATAATGCTGGCAACAGCCGGGCGCCAATGGCAGCGGGCCTGTTAAAGGAATGTACGTTAAAGCAGCCGATCGATATCCAGGCGCGGGGGATCGTAGTATTATTCCCGGAACCGCTAAACCAGAAGGCAGAAGCTGTATTGATAAGTAATGGAATTACATTGGATCATTATATGTCCAGCCAGTTGGAAGAAGAGGATTTTGCGCATGATACGTTAATTATTGTGATGGAAGGAAGCGATAAGCAAAAAATATTCGACCTGTTTAAATCTGTGATACCGGAAAATGTCCAGATATTGACGGAGCTGGTAGGCGAAGAATTAGAAATTATGAACCCTTACGGCGGTACGTTGCAGGCATATGGGCTTTGCTATGAGACGCTTAGCCGGTCGGTAAAAAAGCTTGCCGCAATGCTGCATAACTTATAATATCGTATAAATTTTGCTTTTCCTGACAGCAATTAAGAATAAGCATGGTACATTTTGGGGATAACTCAAATTGTACCATTTTTCGTCTTTTCACTTGAAATTTACAATTATGTTTTTTATTGGTAAAAATTTGTAGACAATTTGTGCATTCATGATATAATATATAAGTGGTTTCATGTAGTCTGCCATGAAAGGGGAATTAGATGAAGAACAAGCGGAAGGTATTCCATGCATTTGCAATGATAATGCAGTTTGGATTGAATATGCTTGTGCCAATTTTTATGTGTACGCTGTTCGGCGTCTGGATTGGGGATAAATTCAATATTCCATTTATTACGGTTCCATTGTTCCTGATGGGGGCGCTTGCCGGATTCCGTAATATTTTTATTATGGCAAAAAAAATCTACCAGGATGATGAGAAAGATGTTTAGACGATTGAATCAGGCGCTTCCGGGGCTGCTGTTTGGGATATTGCTCTATGCATTGGTTATCCAGTTTACCGGGATTTGGTTTGTAGAAGATAAAATCCGCTATAGCAGCGGGTTGTGGATCGGTGCTTTTACGGCGATGGCAATGGCCTGCCATATTGCGCGGGTGATTGCGGAAACAATTGACTTTCCAGATGCGCAAAAAGCCAGGATGCGTATTACGGCAAAGGGAATCCTGCGGTATGTAGGCGTAATTGTTGTATTCGCAGTTACGATGTATTATGATCTTGGTAACCTTGTCACGCTCTTTTTAGGCGTGATGGGTTTAAAGATATCGGCTTATTTACAGCCGGCGTTACACAAAGCGATTATGAAGGTAACAGGAAAAGGTGGTGTGTCTTAGGACAAAAGCAATATAATAAGAAAGGGAGGTGAAAATGTGGCAGATGCGATCGTAATGACGTCTGGGGCTGACAAGATTGACTTTATGATACACGGGCTGTTTTCCTACAAATTGTTTGGACATGAAGTATGGATTACGACGTCCCATGTATGCGTGTTTATTGTCATGCTGATTATGGTGGGGTTTGCAATTGCGGCAAATATCAAAATGCGCCGCGCAACAGAAGTGCCGGATACATTCCAGAACATATTGGAGCTGATTGTTGATAAACTGGATGGGGTTGTAGAAGGTCCAATGGGTAAAAATGCGCCGAAGTTTGTGAACTATATCAGTACGATTTTTGTATTTATCCTGATTAGCAATATTTCTGGTTTGTTCGGTTTGAGGCCGCCCACAGCCGATTATGGTACGACATTGCCGCTGGGGCTGATTACGTTTTGTTTGATACATTTCTGTCAGTTCAAATATCACAATCTGAAGGAAATCTGGGTAGATATGTGTTCGCCATTACCACCATGGCTTCCGATCTGGTTCCCAATTAACCTGATTAGTGAGATAGCGGTTCCGATTTCCCTGTCACTGCGTTTATTTGCAAACGTATTGTCAGGAACGGTTATGATGGCGCTAGTCTATGGGCTGCTGTCAAATCTGGCCGTAGTCTGGCCGGCAGCGCTCCATTTGTACTTTGATTTGTTTTCAGGGGCAATTCAGACGTATGTATTCTGTATGCTGACAATGACTTACATCAGCCAGCAGTTAAGCACAGAATAAATTATTTTGTAATGGGTAATTACAGAGAAAATTTTTTTAGGAGGAAATCATTATGAATATCACGGGAGAAGATTTAATCTTAGCATGCTCAGCAATTGGTGCGGGTTTGGCAGTTATCGCAGGTATCGGGCCTGGTATTGGACAGGGTATTGCCGCTGGACACGGCGCAGCGGCGGTAGGAAGGAATCCTGGAGCAAAATCGGATATTATGTCGACGATGTTATTAGGACAGGCCGTAGCCGAGACGACCGGTTTGTACGGCTTGTTGATCGCGATGCTTTTGCTTTTCGTAAAACCATTAATATAAAAGGCGTAAAAGTGCCCCAGTTATGGAATACTACGGAAAGGAGGCAAAACTGAGCAACCATGGAAAGACTATTTGATCTTGATTTTCAGCTGTTGCATGATACCGTATTGCTGGCAATCGCTGTATTCGTACTGTTTTTGGCAATGTCGTATCTGTTGTTTGACCCGGTTAGAAAAATGCTCCAAGACAGGCAGAACAAGATTCTGGGCGATATCAATGAAGCAAGGTCTGACAAAGAAAAAGCGGCTGCCATGAAGGCAGAATATGATGCAAAGCTGAAAAATGTAGATAAAGAAGCGGAAGCAATTTTAAGCGAAGCACGTCAAAAAGCGCTGCAAAATGAAGCGCGTATTATCGACGATGCAAAGCTGGAAGCTGCCCGCATTATCCAGCATGCGAATGAAGAAGCAAGGCTGGAAAAAAGTCGTGTAATGGATGAGATCAAGCAGGAGATGATTACTGTTGCATCCATGATGGCTGCAAAGGTCGTTGCGGCATCAATAGATACAACGATCCAGAATTCGCTTGTAGAACAGACATTGAAAGAAATGGGTGATTCGACATGGCAAAGCTAGTTTCAAAAACGTATGGGGATGCATTGTTTGAGCTGGCTTCAGAGTCCGGGCAGATAGACCAGCTGTTTGAAGAGGCAAAGAAGCTGCTGCCCATCATTCAGGGAAATGAAGATCTGACAAAAATGATGAACCATCCAAAAATCGTGATAGAAGAAAAGCAGGAGATTGTAGAAAATATTTTCAGGCAGAGGATATCACGTGAAATGATCGGGCTAATGAGGATGATTATTGCCAAAGGCCATTACAACCAGTTTGACAGCGTGCTGGAATATTTTATTGCGCGGGTCAAGGAATATAAGAAGATAGGGACTGCCAACGTCACTTCCGCAATGGAGCTGTCTTTGGCGCAGCGTGATTCGATCCGCAGGAAATTGCTGGATACTACAGACTATGTGCAGTTTGAAATAAAATATGAGATAGACCCGTCTTTGATCGGCGGAATTGTTATCCGTATCGGAGACCGGGTGGTAGACGGCAGTGTCCAGGGAAAACTGGCGAGGCTGAGATCCGAATTAGTGAAAACAAAGTTACAGATGCCATAGTCATATGGTGAAAACAGTTGAAAGTAGGTGACTATTGTCCATGAATTTAAAACCAGAGGAGATTAGTTCCGTCATCAAAGAGCAGATCAAAAGATATGCGGCAGAGCTGGAAGTTGCAGACGTTGGTACTGTAATTCAGGTAGCGGACGGCATCGCGCGTATCCATGGCCTGGAAAACGCGATGCAGGGCGAACTTTTGGAATTCCCGGGTGAAGTATATGGAATGGTATTGAACCTCGAAGAAGATAATGTTGGAGCCGTATTACTCGGCGACAATAAGAGTATTAACGAGGGCGATACGGTAAAGACAACCGGACGCGTAGTAGAAGTTCCGGTCGGGGATGCCATGATAGGACGCGTTGTGAATGCACTTGGGCAGCCGATTGATGGCAAGGGGCCGATCAAAACAGATAAATACCGCCAGATTGAAAGAGTCGCGTCCGGCGTTATTTCTAGAAAATCGGTAGATACGCCGCTGCAGACCGGTATCAAGGCGATTGATTCCATGGTACCGATCGGACGGGGGCAGCGTGAGCTGATTATCGGCGACCGGCAGACCGGTAAGACGGCGATCGCGATCGATACGATTATTAATCAAAAAGGGCAAGGCGTAAACTGTATTTATGTTGCAATTGGCCAGAAGGCTTCTACCGTAGCTTCCATCGTGAAGACATTGGAAGAGTTTGGCGCGATGTCTTATACGACCGTCGTAGCGGCTACTGCCAGCGAGCTGGCACCTTTACAGTACATCGCCCCGTACGCGGGATGTGCGATTGGTGAAGAATGGATGGAAAACGGCGGGGACGTGCTTGTAATTTATGACGATTTGAGCAAACATGCAACGGCGTACCGTACACTCTCTTTGCTTCTGCGTAGGCCGCCAGGACGTGAAGCATATCCTGGGGATGTATTTTATTTGCATTCCAGGCTGCTAGAACGTGCGGCAAGGCTGTCCGACAGCTTGGGCGGAGGTTCGTTGACTGCCCTTCCAATTATTGAAACGCAGGCAGGCGACGTGTCCGCGTATATTCCTACAAATGTAATTTCAATTACGGACGGACAGATTTACCTAGAAACAGAAATGTTTAACTCCGGGTTCCGGCCAGCGATTAACGCAGGCTTGTCCGTATCCAGGGTAGGCGGCGCGGCGCAGATTAAGGCAATTAAAAAGATTGCGGCGCCAATCCGTGTAGAGCTGGCCCAATACCGCGAGCTGGCTGCGTTCGCACAGTTTGGTTCCGAGCTAGACGCCGATACGAAAGAAAAACTGGAACAAGGTGAACGAATCCGGGAAATCTTAAAGCAACCGCAGTATCAGCCGATGCCGGTAGAAAAACAGGTAATTATTATTTACGCGGCGACGAAAAAATATCTTCTGGATATCCCTACCGATGATATTTTACGTTTTGAGGGCGAGCTGTTTGAATTTGTAGAAACGAAATACCCAGAAATTCTGGAATCGATCCGTACGACAAAAGTGCTGGATGAAGAGACAGAGAAAACATTAGTCCGGGCGATCGAAGAATGTAAAAAGGCATTCCGGTAGAATATAAAAAGTAAGGCGGTGACCGATTATGGCCTCAATGAGAGACATAAAAAGAAGAAAAAGCAGCATACAAAGTACGCAGCAAATCACAAAAGCCATGAAATTAGTTTCTACCGTTAAACTGCAAAAAGCGAAATTACATGCGGAACAGACCGATCCATATTTTCAGTATATGTATCGTACGGTAACGTCTATTCTTGCAAGGTCGGGCAGCATGGACCATCCGTATTTAAAGGAGAATGGTTCAGACAGGATCGCCGTTGTAGTAATTACTTCCAACCGCGGATTGGCAGGAGGCTATAATTCCAATATTACAAAGCTTGTGCAAAACAGCGGATTACCGATGAAGAAGGTAGATTTGTATACGATTGGCACGAAAGGAAAAGAGGCATTGGAGCGCAAGGGTTATAACGTTGTGCGCGACATTTCCGATATTATTGAAAACCCTACTTACAGGGACGCAATGGATATCTGCAACAGTGTCTTAAAAGATTTCGCGGATGGAAAAATCGGGCAGATTTACCTTGCTTATACGCATTTTAAAAACACGGTTGTCCATGTCCCGAGCTTGATGAAAATGCTTCCGGTAGAGTTTACAGAAGCTGAAATTGATGCGGCGGATAAAAATCTGATTATGAATTATGAGCCGAATGAAACAGAGGCGCTAGACATGATTATTCCAAAGTATGTTACAAGCATTTTCTATGGCGCGCTCGTAGAAGCGGTTGCCAGTGAAAACGGTGCCCGTATGCAAGCAATGGATTCTGCAACGAGCAATGCGGAAGACATGATTAGTGATTTGTCTTTGAAATATAACCGTGCCCGCCAGGGTTCTATTACACAGGAACTGACGGAAATTATTGCAGGCGCGGAAGCGATCAGCTAAAGGTCGCAGGTGGATTTGTCCACGGATTAAAGGAAAAAGGAGTGATAGAAAAAAATGGCAGAAGCGAATATAGGAAAGATCACTCAGATTGTTGGCGCTGTCTTGGATATTAAATATGCGGGAAAGCTGCCGGAGATAAACGAAGCGATTGAGATCACTCGTAAGGAGGGCGGACGGCTCGTAGTCGAGGTAGCACAGCATTTGGGAGATGATACAGTCAGATGTATTGCCATGGGGCCTACGGACGGGCTTGTACGCGGTATGGATGCGACGGCAACTGGGGCGTCGATCAGCGTACCGGTAGGCGAGAATACATTAGGGCGTATGTTTAATGTCCTTGGGGAACCAATCGATGAGGTTGATCCTCCACAAGGCGTGGAGTACAGCCCAATTCACAGAAAAGCGCCAACGTTTGAGGAACAGTCTACTTCTGCGGAAATTCTGGAGACTGGCATTAAAGTCGTAGACCTTCTCTGCCCATATCAAAAAGGCGGCAAGATCGGCCTGTTTGGCGGTGCCGGTGTAGGAAAGACGGTATTGATTCAGGAGCTGATCCATAATATTGCGACTGAGCATGGCGGATATTCTGTATTTACTGGGGTAGGGGAGCGTACGCGTGAAGGGAACGACCTCTATTATGAGATGAAAGAGTCCGGCGTTATTGATAAGACGACAATGGTGTTTGGGCAGATGAACGAGCCTCCGGGGGCGAGGATGCGTGTGGCGCTGTCCGGCCTTACAATGGCGGAATATTTCCGTGACAAAGGCGGGAAGGACGTATTATTATTCATAGATAATATCTTCCGTTTTACACAGGCAGGTTCGGAAGTATCCGCGCTGCTTGGGCGTATGCCTTCCGCAGTAGGCTACCAGCCGACGTTGCAGACAGAGATGGGCGCGTTGCAGGAACGGATCACTTCGACGAAGAACGGCTCCATTACCTCTGTACAGGCTGTATATGTACCGGCCGATGACTTGACGGACCCGGCACCGGCTACTACGTTCGCCCATCTGGACGCTACTACGGTATTGGAACGGTCGATCGCGGAGCTTGGCATCTATCCGGCTGTAGACCCGTTAGCTTCTACTTCCAGAATCTTAGACCCACGTATCGTAGGGCAGGAGCATTTTGAAGTTGCCAGGGGGGTTCAGGAGATTTTGCAGAAATATAAAGAGCTGCAAGACATTATTGCGATCCTTGGTATGGATGAATTGTCGGAAGATGATAAACAGGTTGTCAACCGTGCCAGGAAGATTCAGCGTTTCTTGTCGCAGCCGTTCTTTGTCGCGACGCAGTTTACAGGAATGGACGGCAAGTATGTTCCAGTCTCAGAAACCATCCGGGGGTTCCGTGAAATTCTGGAAGGCAAACATGACGATGTGCCGGAGGGCCATTTCCTGAACGCAGGGACGATAGATGAAGTACGTGCCCGTATGAAGTAAGGGGTGACGTTATGGCAGATACTGGTAAATTATTTAAAGTAGAAATTATTACACCGGAACGCGTGTTTTACAGCGGGGACGCTTCTATGATCGAGTTTACGACTACAGAAGGCGATATTGGTGTATATAAAAAGCATATTCCCCTGACCGCGGTCCTTGCGCCTGGCATTGTAACGATTACAGAAAATGTAGGCGTAAAAAAGGCTGCCGTCCATTCCGGTTTTGCCGAGATTTTGGGCGAACGGGTGACGCTCCTAGCTGAAATTGCGGAATGGCCGGATGAAATAGACAAAAACCGCGCGGAGGAAGCAAAAATGCGCGCGGAACGGCGGCTAAAAGTAAAAGAGGCGGGGCTGGATGTAAAGCGCGCGGAAATAGCGTTAAAAAAGGCATTAGTCCGAATTGGCATATCAAAATAAATTCCAATAAAAAGCGATCAGCGATTATTTGCTATTTATTTCGTATTTGTTCATCTGCGGGATGGGTTTTCAACGGCGTAGCCGACGGCTATGGCTAGAAAATCCAGAGCGGCAGATGAAAAACCAGCTGGCTTGTTTGGCATTGGGCCAGGCATCGGCAGGCGGCAGCAAAAATGCAGTTCATCGGAAAAAGGAGATGGAAGTATGGAAAGACAAATTGCAATACGAATGAAATACGCAACAAAGTACTTATTGGCCATGCTGCTCATGTTTTTCATATGCAGTTACCATGCAGACATTACATATGCTTCACAGTTTTATGACGCGCGTGAAATTCAACTGAACCGCGACGTAGACGACAGCGTGATTAACGGTGCGGACTACCATCAGAATTATTATCGTTTTACTACGCCGCAGTCCGGAAGCATAACGATTTCTTTTTCAAATCCCATTCAGAGAAATTCAGAAGAATACTGGAAAGTGTCCTTATATAATGCATATTATGAGGAATTGTATACAGGTTCGGTATATGGAAATAAAACGAGGTCAGAGCTGTTTCGGACAGGAGTGCCGTCAGGGACTTATTATGTTAAAGTAGTAAGCGCTGATCCACGGCAGGTGAAGTCAAGCGACCGCTATACGCTTAGGGTAGCGTTTGATGTAACGGATACCTGGGAGAAAGAGCCGAATGATAATTACATTTCGGCTACGCCGATAGAATTAAATACGGATTATAACGGAACAACCAGGGATGGCTCCGATGCGGAAAAGGATTATTACCGCCTGACGCTTACGCAGCCTGGACGCCTGGACGTTACTTTTACGAGCCAGCAGCAAAAAGATAAAGAAGCGTACTGGAAAGTCCATTTATACAATTCCAGATATGAAGAAATCTGCAATATGCTGGTATATGGCAATTACAGATATACAGCCCTTCCATCGATCGGGCTGGACAGGGGAGTCTATTTTATAAAAGTGACTAGCGCCATCTGGTCGCACGCCGCATCTACGGATGTATACACCATTCGGGCCAATTTCCAGGCGTCGGACGTATGGGAAAAAGAGCTGAATGAAGATTTTATGACGGCGACCCCGATTGACTTGGACCGGTCTTATTATGGGACGACCGACGGCGGGATGGAATATGAAAAGGACGTTTTTAAATTTATAGCCCCGGTAGCAGGAAACTACCGCATCCAGGTAAAGACGCCATACCTTAGGGATAGCGGCGCATATTGGAGGCTGAGCTTGTTTGATTCTTCCTATAAAGAAATAACCGCCGTTGATATTTTTGGCAACCAGTCGCAGCAGTATATCGACCGTTCGCTGTCCGCAGGGACAAATTATATACAAATCACAAGCGTATACTGGGATGAGGCGCGCACGACGGAAATATATGAATTGTCAGTTACTAGGTTAAACGCTTATGGGCAGCCAGATACGACGCAGCCAACCGTACCGACGCAGCCGACAAGGCCGACGGTGCCAACACAGCCAACCGTACCGACGCAGCCGACTACGCCAACGCAGCCAAGCAATCCGGATGATGACGTATGCAGCGTAGAATGGAATACCGCTTCGGCGACTTTGCAGGTTGGGCAGACGACGGACGCATTGGTAGCGGAAGTGACCGGGGATGATGAAGTGGAAGTATATGCCTCCTCCAATACCGCAATTGTCACAGTAGAGGCCAATGGGGTTATAAGCGCGAAAAAAGTAGGAAATGCTTCTGTGCGCGCAATTACAAAGCGCGGCAACGTGGCTATTTTAAATATAAAGGTACAAAAGAAGGCCGTTGCAACAAAAAGTATAGAAGTAAATTCCCAAAAGGTAACCTTGCAGGTAGGGGAGACCTTTGAACTGGAAGCAGAAGTAACGCCGATTACTTCTTCACAGGGAATCCGCTATACTTCTGTAAATTCTAAAATAGCAATCGTCAACCGGAATGGGCTGATACGGGCGAAGGAAAAAGGGACGACGACGATAAAAGCAAAGAGCGGACAAAAAACCGTGAAAGTAAAAGTCACTGTGCAATAATCCAGGAGCCCTTTTCACCATCGGCGTTATAACGTCCAATATGTGGATAAGGTTTTGAACTTTATATGGCACGAAGAGCATGTTTTTGAGATTATATGTTACAGTTCAGGTAAAACTGGACTGTAACATTTTTTATGCACACAGGCACCCTACTATTCTACCGTAATTTCTTTTTGTTCGATATAAGGGATAAAATTCATTGGCGTCAAATCTTCATGGATAGACAGCATATAATTATGCCAGATATTGCCCGGGTAGGACGCGCCGGTCAGGCCAGGCAGCGGGGCGGGCTGGTCGTAGCCGACCCAAATGGCTGTCGTATAATAACGTGTATAGCCGGCAAACCAGCCGTCCTTGTTGTCGTTTGTCGTCCCGGTTTTTCCCGCACAGGGCATTTCGCCCAGTCCAAGCCCGCGCCCGGTGCCTTCAGTCATGACGGTTTGGAGCATATCCGTCATCATCCGGGCAGCGTTCGATTTATATATCCGATCGCCGTCATATTGTTCTTCGTCGTCTGGCGAGGTTTTCTTGTCATTATTTTCATAATCAGATAGATAGATCAGGTTGCCCTGGGTATCCTTTATTTTTGTAATGCAGTTTGGCGCGCGGTAGCAGCCGTCATTTTGTAGCGTCGCATAGCCTGCGGTTAGTTCCAAGGCGGAAACGCCGTTTGTAAATCCCCCCAAAGCGGCTGGAAGGCGGTTGTCCTCGATGTCAATCTGGGAAAAATACATTGCCTCCAGATACTCCAGTCCGGTTTTTGGCGTAAGTTCGTCTAAGAGTTTCCATGCAATTGTATTTTTGGAAGTGCTTACGGCATACCGTAGCGGGATATTGCCAGAATATACGCCGTCGGCATTTGCCGGGCCGTCTTCGATGGGCGTATCGGAAACAACCGTATCCGGCGTATATCCGCGTTCCAGCTGCGGTGTGTATACCAGGAGCGGTTTGATGGCGCTGCCCGGCTGCCGGAAACTTTGATAGGCACGGTTTAGCGTATACCCGTCATAATCTTGTGAGCGTCCTCCGACAACGGCTGTCACATATCCGGTTGTATTGTCGATGGTTGCGCCGGAGGCCTGCAAGCGATAGATGCCTTCTTCATTTGTTTCTTGATATCCACTAAGGGCGGTATCGATCGCATTTTGCAACTTTTCCTGGTGATCCAGGTTGATAGACGTATAAATCCGGTAGCCGGATGTATACAGGCTGTGTTCGCAGTCTTTATACATCTGCATAAAGTCTTTCTCATACGCTTTACGTTTTTTTTCATTTTCAAATGAATTCTGGAACTCAAATCCCTGCGTCTTCATCAGCGTACGGACGGCGCAGTCGTTTACATACGTTTCCACATAATTGTTTTTTTCCACGCCTTTCTTTCGTTTTAATTTAATTTTTTCTTGTTTTGCTTCTTTTGATACAGATAGGGAAATAAATCCCTGGTCGTACATATCGGAAAGGATAAGGTTGCGGCGGCGCAGCGTATTTTTTTTATTCATCACGGGATCATATAAGGTAGGGTTATTCGGTATTGCGCATAAAAATGCGGTCTGGGATAAGTCCAAATCGTGGACCCCTTTGCTGAAATACCCTTGCGAGGCTGCCTGGATACCATAATACCCGTTCCCAAAATAGATATTATTTAAGTAAAATTCCAGGATCTGGCTTTTCGTATATTTTCTTTCCAGGTTGCGGGCAATAAACAGTTCCTCTACTTTGCGCTCCCAGGTACGTTCATTGCTTAAAAATACCGTCCTGGCAAGCTGCTGGGTAATTGTGCTGCCTCCTTGGGTTACTTCGCCGTTTTGCAGCATTGCGATAGCCGCCCGGATAATGGCGCGGTAGTCTACGCCTTTATGGTCGTAAAACTTGCGGTCTTCGACGCTGATCATCGCCTTTACGACTAGATCCGGGATATCTTTGTAACTAATATAGTAAGAGTCCCGTTCCCCTTTGTATGTTTTTAAAAGCTTGCCTTCACAGTCATAGACCAGCCCGGTTTCCCCTTCGCGGAACAGGCTGGTGGTCGACCTAGCGACTAGGGAATCGGCTTCATCCTTTAGCTGTTGGACTGTTTTCGCATACCCGCCCGCAAAATAATAGATGCATACGCCTGCAAGCAGCAGGAACAGCGCCAGTTGTATTTTAAAAAAAATCCAGAACCCACGATATTTTTTTTTCTTTTTATGATTTGCCATAGGATACTTGTCTCCATTATAATGATAGTGTTGGTGCTATAGTTATTTTACACATTATTGCTGTTTTTCACAAGTAGACAGAAGCAGAAGTTCAGAATTTGTACACAAATAAATGTTACGATAAGCTGGATACAGATTTTTAGTTAATGAAGCAGGAAACCCATTAGTTTTAGACAATGGGTAGTTTACTTTAGGAGGGGATATTATTTGAAAAAGAAATGGATAGCGGTTATGCTTGCAATCTGCGTCGCCGCCATAACAGGCTGCGGCAGCAAGACTGTGAAAACAGGAAATAAGCAGCTTGAGGAGGCTGTCTACAACGACGATTCCATCTCGCTGGCAGAGTATACCGGGCTTGGGGCAGAAAAGAAAATTTATAAAGTGACAGAGGAGGCGGTAGCGGGCGCAGTACAAGAGCAGCTTGAAGAGTATGCGGAGTATAAGACGGTAGCGCGCGCGTCTAAAACTGGGGACAATGTTTATGTAGATTATACTGCGAAGGCGGGCGGCAAGGTGTTGGACCAGGAGGAAAACTATTATTTTACGCTAGGGGATGAGGAATTTGGGGCTGCGTTTGATGAACAGCTGACCGGCGTATCAAAAGGCGAGCAGCTGCAATTTTCCTTGGAATTTGACCAGGACTTTGGGAACGACGCATTTGCCGGGCAAACGGTCGTATTTGAAATCACTGTGGGTAAAATTGAGACAGAGATTTTGCCGGAAATGACCAGCGAGTTTTTGAAACAAAACTTTGGATATGACACATACGACCAGTTTCGCGCATCGGTGCAAACACAGGTAGAACAGGAATATGAAGCTGAAAGCACAGACCAGTTACAGGAAGATTTGCTCAAACAGGTGATCGACGCGTCTAGTGTTTTACAGTATACGCAGGAAGAATACGACGAGGCGGCCGAAACTGTGGACAGCTTCTATGCAGAATATGCGGAAATGTTTGGGCAGGACATGGAAACGATCTATGATACGTTTGAAGTAACGGAGGAAAGCCTGGAGGAAGAAATTATGGATGAGCTGTACCGCCGGATTGTTGTTGACGCCATTATAAAAAATGAACAGCTTACGCTAAACGACGAGGAATACGAATCCGGGATTGCGTATTATATGGAGCAAAATGAATATACTTCAAGGGAAGAATTTGTAAATGATTATGGCGAAGATGAGATTCAGGAGCGGTTGTTAGAAGACAAAGTGCTGCAGCTTTTGGAACAATCCGCCAAAGTAACGCAGATAGAAGCGGATTATGAAGGTTAATGTTAGGAATTTCCTAGTTAGATAGGAGGAATCTTACTATAATTTATGCTTTGCTTTTATTTGTAATGGGAATGAGAATAGCATAATATATAGAACAGCTGTAATTGGATTTTAGATAATGCGTTCAAATCAAATTACAGCTGGATAAATAAAA
This sequence comes from uncultured Lachnospiraceae bacterium, assembly GCA_949457475.1. Taxonomy (GTDB): domain Bacteria; phylum Bacillota; class Clostridia; order Lachnospirales; family Lachnospiraceae; genus Eubacterium_J. The sequence continues at coordinate 15,730 of CASUON010000004.1, read as the reverse complement.
AATACATTTATTGTCCAATATATGATTGTAGTTTTTCCGTCGGGTGTTCATTTATAAATACATGTTATTGCTCCATCTGGCGTCCGAGAAAGCCGGCGGCAGTCATTGTAAGTTTGCTTTCGGTTTCCCCCATTTTTGTCTTTTCATCTTTATTACACAAAATAACGGAGCCGATCGCATCTCCTTCGCAGATGATGGTGCTGATCGCCTGAGAAACAAAATCGCCGTTGTCGTCAAGCGTTACTTTGATAAAATCGTTTTCTTCCTTGCTGGCTACCATGCTGTTGCGGTCTTCGATGACGCATTCCAGCTGGTGGCTGATTGGCTTGCCTTCAAAATCTTTTTTGCCGTTTCCGGAGGCTGCGATTACGTGGTCGCGGTCTGTAATGCATACAAGCATACCCGTCGTCTGGGCAAGCGATTCCGCATACTGGCCGGCAAATTCGCTTAATTCACCAATCGGGGAATATTTTTTGAGGATTATTTCACCTTCTCGGTCGGTAAAAATTTCAAGAGGATCCCCTTCGCGAATCCGCAGGGTCCTTCGAATTTCTTTTGGGATGACAACTCTTCCCAGATCATCTATACGTCTTACGATTCCTGTTGCTTTCATATGAAAAATTCCTCCATTAACAGATTTTACTTTTTGCTGTTGTAGTATCTGTAATATACAGACTTTTATGCATGCCACGATTCGACATTATTTTAGAAATCTAAAGCAGCTGTTTGAACTGGTCGACTTCTTGTTTCTCGCATTCGAGCTGGCTGTAACGCGCTTTTTCATATAAAAGAAGGCGCTGTTGGGTGTTTGCGTTGTCTGTAGCATCCGGCGTGCCGCCAGTATTGTTTTGAAGGGTAATCGCGTCTTCTAGTTCCGATGGGGACATCCAAGGCGGAACGGTGCCCGCGTTGCCAAATTGGCGGCGGATATATTTTCTGTACATCCTTCGGATTTTTCGGTTTGTATTGTTTGTAATAGGTTCGTCGTCTTTTTTATATTTTCTTTTTATTTTTTCTATTACATGTGGCTCGTCTAGAAGAAATTCACTTTCATCGGTATCAAGTTTATGCTGTTCATAAAAACGCTGGTATATGGCGTAGAATACTTTTAGTAATATTTTTACTAAAATAAAGACCGCTAAGAGGTAAAAAGCTGTTTTTAGCAGTTGTTCCAGCAGTTGAAGCAAAGGGGAGATTTCCACGGTATCAACAAATGGAGGCGGTGAAATATCTTCTCCCATGGATTCTCCTACAGGGGATTTCGCGCTGTCAAACAGGCTGAAAAGAAATCTTAGAATTCCCTTTAAGATCATCAACAGTAGGTTTCCAATTCCGGACAAAACGGGCGCAATCGGTAAATACTGCATGCTTGCCATACCGATTAAAAGGAATAAGATAAAAATAAACAAAATAATCTTATTAAGAGTTTTTAATTGTCCGTAGGGGAGATTATCCATATCCTGATTCGATTGTATAAATTTATTGGTATTCGTAAGGCTTTTATACGCCGCAAATAAAATAAGATACAAAAATATCTCATAATAGCTGATTTTTGTGGCAAATGGACGGTGGTTGAACTGGTCAAACAGATAAATAATAAAAAACAGTCCGACGGATGCAAGCGGCGGGCATGGCTCTTGGCGGTCATAAACCGGCTTTAGCCGGATATGGAAGGACTGCAAGGCCATCAAGGCCATACAGCATCCAACCATGGCGCGCGTTATTGTGCCAGGAGCAAAAAGCATGGAAATGCCGCTTACTATTATGTGCATTAGTAAAAATGGTAGAAAATGATGGCACGTATTTCGGATCATAGAAAAAAGGAACAAAGGAATATAAATGGTAGGCAAAAATAAATGTTTTGGCAGCTGCTGCGGAAATGCCACGTCATATAAGGTGCAAAATGTGCAGTGGTATAGCAGCCCTTGCATGGCGAGCGCCAGCAAGTTATAAAACCGTTGTTCAAGACGCAAATTCATCCACCTCCCAGCGTATAATGGAAAACCCCTTTCCAGACAGATCGTCTTGTTTATCTTTTTGACGGATAGGCAAAAGCCAGAAGCTGCCAGGGCAGTCCTTCGCAATTTTCTCAAATGTATATTTGACTTCCTGCCGTTGTGAGGAAGAAATAAGAATATACAACATGCTGGTATCCTGGTTGTATTTCAGGTCGGAATCAAGCTGGCTAAAATCACAAACCGGTTGCGTCAAGTCAAGGCGCGCTAGTTTTTTCCGGATCGTAAGCAGGTGCTGCACCCCGCCGCCTGCCGGTTCAAACAGCGGCTCCTTGCTTATTATGTCCTTCGCGTTGCTGTACAGCCCTACCGGGATGCCCTGATGCAAAAATAGTTCTGCCAGGCTGTTTGCGATACGGATACTTTCTTCTTTTAACGCAGGGTCGTCTACGAGCGATTCCGATTCTAAGTTTAACAGCAAAAAGACCTCTTGGCGGACGGTATAGCCATGGATATTTGTACGCAGCTCACCAGTGCGGGCGGATGCCTTCCAGTTTACATCGCGCATGTTGTCAAAAGGCTGGTATGGGCGGATGCCCTGGAATTCGAACGGGTCTTCATACGTATAGCGCCTGGTGAGGATATCGCCCATCATTTTTTGAAACGGGATCAGCAGGCGGCGGGTGTCCGTCGGCTTTGGATAGACGTAAAGGCTGGCGGAGCACGGAATGCTCCGGCCCAGCTTTTCTATCATAAATAAATCGGTAGAATCCAGGTCAATCTGGTTTATCGTATAGTAACCGCGGCGGATAGCGCGGAATTTTAACCGCCTTGTAATTTTTTGATACATCATAAGAGAGAAAATATCGTTTTTGTAACAGCGGTCTGTGACAGCTACGTTGCCCTCCTGCATAAAATCCAAATGCCTGTCCGACTGGAATTGGACCCGCAGCATAGGCAGCGGCAGCCACTTTTGATTTATAATTATTTCCACAAGCTCGCCGCTTTCGCCTTCCGTCACCGCGTGCTGCTCAAACGCCACAGACGCGTGCAGATTTTTGTCCCAGAGCCTGCGGTAGATACGAACTTGCAGTAGGTAGATACACGCTGCCCCTAAGAGAATGCCGATCATTGCCATATGGATAGCCCTTTCTTCGTATGTCGTATTGCGTATGATTACGCTTCTATTATCCCGGTCGCGTGTATCAAAAATACGTTCTTTAGTACATAAAACGGATTAATTTATTGCCGCCCGGAATCGCTTTTAATTCTTCTTCGCTAAAGCATCCAAGCTGTAGGATCGTTACCCCGTATACAAGGACGGCCAATACAATTGCTAGAATCGCTACGACATAGATGTTCTTAACTGCCGGATATAATACTTGGTATACCGCATACGCGACCATTCCCATCATAACGGATGCAATGAACGGTTTGATAAAGGTATCTAGGAGTTCCCATTGATACCCCATTTCCTGCGTGATTGAGCGGCAGTTTAGCGCACTGATAATAATTGGAAAGAGCACGTTGCAGATTACCAGTGCGTATACATTCAAGTCCGTAAAATACAATAACAATCCCAACAGGACAACATGAATTCCTAATGAGATTGCAGAATGTACAACGGGCAGGCGCATGCAGTTATTCCCCTGTAAGATAGAAGTCGTCAGGGTAGATAACGCGTAAAAGACAACCGCGCTGGAACCAGTCGCCAGCAAGGCAACCGCCTGGGTACGGTAAGTTATAAGGCTTGGGAACAACATTTGCATAATAGGCTCCGCCAGGACAGCCATGCCAACCGCGGATGGAAATGCGATTACCATATTTACCTTGATCACCTGCGTTATTTTCTGATGGACGCCATAAATATCATTTTGCATTTTGGAAAGTACAATGCTTGGCAGTATGGAAGCAGCCATAGAGGACGCAATCGTAACCGGCAGGTTTACAAGCTGATTATACTGGGTATTGAATACGCCTTGCAACGATGTTACAACTTTTTCCTCATAACCGTGCATTTCCATTAGGTGTCCAAACAAGATGTCATCGATCGTATAGCCGATCTGGAAAATTGTCTGGCTTAAAATAACGGGGATGATCGTTAAAAATAAAGCACGGTATATAAACGCGTTGGATTCAATCCGTTCATGGGGGCTGCGTTTTGTCCGGTAACGCCTATGCGTTGTAATAAATAAAAAGAATACGAACACCAATGCGGCCGCTGCGCCGGCAAGCGTGCCAAGCGTCCCCCCAGCGGCGCCATAGGCAGCGGCTTCTTGCGTATCCCCGTAAACCTTTAAAAACTGCCAGGTCGCAATGACGCTGACAACGGCGTTGATGACCTGTTCTAGGATTTGTGACAACGAGGTCGGGACCATATCCCCAAACCCTTGGAAAAAACCGCGGAATACGCCCAGGATAGCCACAATAAAGGTCGTCGGGGCCAATATGCGCAGCGGTTTCGACAGGCCGGGCTTGTTGTAAATATTTTCAATAATGCCAGAGCCAAAAAACAGGCAGAGCATAACGGCAAAGCCAACGGCAAGCGCGTAAACCAAGGCGCTTGCAACGACTCGGCGTACATTGCGGGCTTCCCCTTTCGCAACCCTTGCTGAAATCATTTTAGATACTGCCAACGGCAGGCTGTAAGAGGAGATAGTCAGTGCAATTCCGTAGATGCCAAACGCAACAGAATACAGGCCATTTCCTTCTTCTCCCATCATATTGCCCATAGGGATGCGGTATGCAAAACCAATTATTTTTGTAATTAATCCAGCGCCTGCCAGGATCCCGCCCTGAAGCAGCATATTTTTCTTCTTTCTTGCCATGTAGCTGTCTCCTAAGTTGTATTATGGTTGCCATCGGTTCCCTGCCGTAATGGCAGTAGGTATACATAGGCAAAATTTGGCATATATCCATAGTATAACATAAGGTTCCTGTAATTTTAAGAACATTTCTATGGAAATCTTAGAAAACTTTTGTATGATCTATTGTTTTGGATTTTATATAGATTTTATGTAAAAAAAATGATACGATGTATTATATTTGTGGGAGGCAGAATCAATTTCATTTAGGAGGGATTGGAATGAACGAATTAAAGGATTCAGGAAAGAGGAACATCGTGTTTTTAGATGCGGACACTATTGGCCAGGATATCGACTTAAGTACGTTCGAGCAGCTGGGCAACGTAACGATTTATGGTTTTTCCACGCCGGACGAGATGCGGGAGCGTGTTGCCGACGCCGACATTATCATCTTGAATAAAATGCAGGTAAACGCTTATACGCTGGAAAAGGCGTCCCATTTAAAACTGGTGTGCGTTACGGCAACGGGCACAAACAACCTGGATAAACAGTATTTGGAGCAGCGTGGGATTGCCTGGCGCAATGTAGCCGGGTACTCTACGGAAACGGTCACGCAGCATACGTTCGCTTTGTTGTTTTATCTGCTAGAAAAGCTGGCGTATTATGACCAGTATGTAAAAAGCGAAGCATATGTGGACAATACGACGTTTACCCATTTTACAAACGTATTCCACGAGCTTTTTGGCAAGACCTGGGGGATTATAGGGTTAGGCGCGATCGGCCGGCGGGTAGCGCAGGTTGCGTCGGATTTTGGCTGCCAGGTTATTTATTATTCGACTACCGGGAAAAATAACCAGCCCGATTATAAACGGGTTTCTTTTGAAGAACTGCTGGAACAGTCAGATATTATATCTGTCCACGCGCCTTTGACGGACGCGACGCAAGGGCTGATGAACCGGGCGGCATTCCAACGGATGAAAAACAGCGCGATCTTTTTAAACCTTGGGCGTGGCCCGATCGTTGTGGAAAAAGACCTTGCGGATGCGCTGGATGCAAAAGAGCTGGCCGCAGCCGGGCTGGACGTGTTATGTGTAGAACCAATGAGCGCGGACAATCCGCTAAAAGCGATCAAAGACAGCAGCCGCCTGCTGATTACGCCGCATATTGCGTGGGCAAGCATTGAGGCGCGCAGGCGCTTGATGGACATAATCTGGCATCAGGTTAAGGAATTTATGGAAACCAGTGATTGTGCGAAAGGTTAGGCGCATATTTTGGCATCAGCCGGATTCATTAACGTTTTAGCATTTGTTTATGCGGCGTTATTCGCCGAGTTTCCAGTCTAGGCCGCTATGGTAGGACTGCTGCCCCAAGCAGGCGGCAAGCCGGCCGCGGGCAGATTCGTATTCAGGCGTGCCGGGGGCGGATGAATAGAGCGTGTTTAATAGCCCTAGCGCAGTTTGATACCGTACCGCGGCTGTTTTTGCAAGCTGCAGGACGCTTTTCGTTGACTTTCTATTTGTATCCCACGGGTTATGCCATTGCCGGTGGCCCAGGTTCAACGGGTCATGGTACGTAATAGTATCCGACGGTATGACCGGGGCCGCAGTGACCCGGCCTAATAATATCTTCTCAAAAGCCTGGACAAGCTGCCTTTTGTAGTTATGGGGGTTGAAAGTTAGCCTGGTGCCCCATTGAATCGATCGGATAGCGCGGACAAAATAGTTTTTGGAGAAAGAAAGTTCAGGAAATACGCTTTGATATGCGTAGCGCAGGGCGTCCGCGATTACCGAACGGGTATGCCGGTCAATAGCGATTGTATTTCCATGCGCAAATGCGCTTGGCATACATTTTGCGAAACGCATCAGCATGCAGGCGTCCATATCGGATTCCAGCGTGATATGGTCGGCATAGCCTTTTTTCCGCAACGTTTCCCCCATGCCTGTCATACAGTAGACATATGGATGCAGCTGTGTATCCAAAATATAATGTCCGAGAAAACCGGCCGCATATGCTTCGGCAATTTGGCGGTCGGTTGTTTTTGAAAATAGCCAGGGCGTTTGTACAAGGCATGCAAGGAACGTGCCAGTCCGTTTCCTATGCGTGATTGATCCAGGGCTTGCTTTGCGCAGCTGCGACGCCGGGTGGTAGAAAAAAATATCCGGCCCTTGCAGGCCTAGCTGAAAGGCCCTTTGATGCTGGCGGATACTTTGCGAAAGCTTGCAGCAGGGGGTGTCCTGCTGCAGCCGACGCAGATTTTTAATTCCAAATAAATAATGTGTAGTAAAGCCTGGCATGTGTAGGTAGCTCCTTTCTGGGGCGGTGTGTTCCGCCGGCTGGAAATGGCGGCAGCGCGGCAGTAGCGGGCGTCATTTTTTGACGATCAGCTTTACGCCTTTGATGGCGACGACGGTCGCCGTTTCGCCGGCTTCAATTACGATATCGTCCGAAACGCTGCGGGCTGTCCATTCCTGGCCGTTGCATACGGCGGTTCCGCATTCCTCGCGGTTGTCAATGCGGCCTGTGACACGCACGCTTTTTCCAATAAGCTCTTCGTAATTTGTCTTTATATTATGCGGTTTTACGAATTTTAATGCAAATGGCCTTGTTAAAAATAAAAGGATGAAAGATACCGCAAAAAAGAGGATCGCCTGCCAAAGAAAAGGCAGGCCCAAAAGGTCTGCGACCAGCGCCGCAAGCGAACCGCCGGCAAACCAGATGCTTGTAAGGCCGACAGTAATAATTTCAATGATTAAAAACAGGATCATCAATCCCAGCCATAAGAATACTGGTGAATGAAATAAACTTGTAAGATTCATAATCTGCCCTCCTGTGCGGTGTCTAGCAGTAATCTTCTGTAAGTTTTCCGTATTCCTCGTAATTGGTTACCCGTGCGATCTGGTTTTTGCCGTTTACAAATACTACTTTTGGCTTGTGGGTGTTAGCCTCTTCCGGCGTCATCTGCGCATAGCACATAATAATAATGTGGTCGCCTACGGCTGCCTGTCTTGCTGCCGCGCCGTTTAAGCAGATCATGCCAGAGCCTGGCTCCCCGGCAATGGTATATGTCTCAAATCGGTTTCCATTTTCCACATCTACGATCTGCACAAGTTCATATTCCAGGATGCCGGCGGCTTTCATCAGATCCGTATCGATCGTAATGCTGCCGACATAGTTTAATTCCGCCTGGGTGACGGCAGCCCGGTGGATTTTTCCTTTTAACATTGTAAGATTCATGGGTTCTCCTTTTACAATTCTTCCATAAAGTTATCGATCAGCCTTGTATTTCCGATATATACGGCGATTGCGACCAAAACGGAATGCTCTAACGTTTCAATTGGCGTAATCGTATCAAAATCTACGATTTCCACGTAATCGATTTTGGCAAGCGGCTCTTTTTCGATTTCATGGGCGATTGCCTCTTTGATTACGCAGGCGCGTCGTTCGCCGTTTTTGACCAGTCCTTTTGCGGTCTGTAGGCTGCGGCTTAGAACGAGCGCGGCTTGGCGCTGTGCTTCGTCTAGGTACGTATTCCGGGAGCTTTTTGCCAGCCCGTCTGCTTCACGCACGATCGGGCATCCAATAATTTCAACATCTACATCCAAGTCTTTTACCATGCGTTTTATGACAGCGAGCTGCTGCGCGTCTTTTTGCCCGAAATATGCGCGGTCAGGCGCCACGATATGGAACAGCTTTAATACGACCGTCTGTACGCCGCGAAAATGCGTCGGCCTGCTTTTGCCGCATAATTCAGCCGTCAGCCCGTTCATATCTACATAAGAGGCAAAACCAGGCGTATACATCTCTTCCGGCTGCGGATGGAAAATCAGGTCTACGCCTGCCTCTTCACATAGTTTTGCGTCTTTTTGCAAATCCCGCGGATAGCTTGTCAAGTCTTCCTTTGGCCCAAACTGCATGGGATTTACAAAGATACTTACCACAACGCGGTCATTTTGTTTTCTAGCGGCACGGATCAGGCTTAGGTGGCCTTCGTGCAGATAGCCCATCGTCGGTACAAAACCGATCGTCTGGCCTTCTTTTTTCCACTGTTTTACCGTTTCTCTTGTTTGTTTTATTTCAGCGCAGATATCCATTGCATAGCCTCCTTTTATCCCTACGGTTTAGTATAACTTGTCAATAATTGTTTCATCCATTTTAAACGTATGTTCCTGTGCAGGGAACGCCCCCTCGGAGACTTCTTTTTTATATGCGGCAAACGCCTCTTTCATCTGTGCGCCAATCTGGGCGTACTGTTTGACAAATTTTGGCGCCATATCAGAATACATGGCGAGCATATCCTGGTATACGAGCACCTGTCCGTCGCATCCGGCGCCGGCGCCGATCCCGATGGTCGGTATATGGACCGCCTGCGTAATTTTAGACGCGAGCGCCTGCGGCACGCATTCCAAAACAACGGCAAATGCCCCAGCCTCTTCTACGGCACGTGCTTCATCCAGTAAACGCTGCGCGGCTTCTTCGCCTTTTCCTTGTACTTTAAATCCGCCAAGCGCGTGCACGGACTGCGGCGTCAGCCCAATATGCGCGCAGACCGGGATCGAAGCCCGGACGATTGCACGGATATGGTCGCATACTTCCAGGCCGCCTTCTAGTTTTACCGCCTGCGCATGGCCCTCTTTGACCAGGCGTCCCGCGTTTACAACCGCGTCGTATACAGACGTCTGGTAGGACATAAACGGCATATCCGCGATCAACAGCGCCTGTTTGGCCCCCCTGGAGACGGCGGCGCAATGGTGGATCATATCTTCCATCGTAACAGAGCATGTATTCTCATATCCAAGCATGACCATGCCGAGGGAATCGCCGACTAAGATCGCGTGGATGCCGGCTTCGTCGACCAGCTTTGCCGTAGTATAGTCGTATGCAGTCAGCATGGACAGCTTTTCGCCTTTTTGCTTTGCGTCTTTAAATGTAATAGCAGTATGTTTCATATCATCCAATCTCCTTTAAATGTTGATAAATGAACTTTAAGGGCAATAATTTCAAAAACTTGAAATCGTGTTACAGAACGGTAACATTAGATGAATAGATTCGTTATAATATTGAATAGATTGAATAGACTGTTTTAATTTGAAAGACCGTGCCGGTACACGTTTGTCCGCGTGGTATTGGTCAGGCCATTAAAAAATGTGACTGCCGGTAGCGGTAGGACGTGGTAGCACTGAAAAAATGATACAGTTTCTTTTGCATATTTGAATACCGTTCATCGGTCAATATACCATATTTAGAAAGGAATTACAAGATAGTTAACTTATTTACACAAGTACTTTTACAAATACATGGGAAGAGTTTGGAACATATTAGAGCGTGTTTGAAAAATCATTCCCGCAATCTGCCAGAAAGCATTTTTCAAACACGCTCCAGAAAAGAAATGGGTGCGCATGCTGTTAATATTTATTTTATATTTATTTTTTTACGCTACTTTTGATTTGCCGGCTCAATATTGATTGCTTTCCCTTTGATCTTAGTCTTTGACATGGCTTTTAGTACTGCTTTGCCGTATTCACGTGGAACTTCGACGAACGTATATTTGTCGTACATGTCGATCGCCCCTACTAGGTCCCCGGAAATGCCAGATTCGCCAGCGATTGCGCCAAGGATATCACCCGGGCGGATCTTTTGGTTTTTGCCGATATTGATAAAGAGCCGTACCATGCCTTCTTCCGCCCCAGTATCGCCAAAATCGAAAATATCGTCGCCGGAACGGCTGTTGTCTTCATAGCCATACAATGTCTGCCTTAAAAAGGCCGCGGCAATATCCATGGCTGTATAATCAGATTCATTGATCTTATTTTCGATCAGGTTGATCATGTGCGACAGATCGTTTTCTTCCATAATCTGTTCTAGCTGCTCCATAATCTTTTCTGTCTTAATCGCGGTAACATCGTCCATAGACGGGAGCTTGCGCGCATAGATTTTCGTCTTACAATACCGTTCAATTTCTTTAAGCTTATATACTTCCTTGCCTTTTACAAATGTAAAAGCCATCCCGGTACGGCCCGCACGCCCGGTACGCCCGATGCGGTGTACATAATATTCATCGTCTTGGGGCAGGTCGTAATTAAATACAGCTTCTACATCGTCTACATCGATGCCCCTTGCCGCGACGTCGGTGGCGATTAAGATATCGGTCTTGCCGCTTCTGAAATTTTTCATTACCCGGTCGCGCTGTACCTGCTTCATGTCGCCATGAAGGCCTTCCGCAAAATAACCGCGGTCGGAAAGCTCTTTTGTAAGTTCATCGACGCAGCGTTTCGTATTACAAAAGATAAGTGAGAGTTTTGGGTTATGGAAATCCAGCAGGCGGGTCAGCATATCGATTTTATCACGCCGTTTTGCGTCGTAGTAATACTGTTCGATTCCAGGGACCGTCAGCTCTTTTTTTACAATTTTGATCGTAACCGCGTCGTGCTGGTATTTTCTGGTAATATCCAAAATCGGTTTTGGCATGGTGGCGGAAAACAGTACCGTTTGATGCTCGCCCGGTATGTACTCCAGGATCGTTTCAATGTCTTCCCGGAATCCCATATCAAGCATCTCGTCTGCTTCGTCCAAAATCACTGTGTTGACTTGTTCACAGCGGATCGTCTTCCTCCTCAAATGGTCCATAATTCGCCCAGGCGTGCCTACGATGATCTGGCAGCCGCCTTTTAAGGAACGGATTTGCTTGGAAATTTCCTGTCCGCCATAGATAGGCAAAATTTTAATGCCGTGCATATATTTGCTCAGTTTGCGTAACTCATCTGCAACCTGTATAGTCAGCTCTCTTGTCGGAGATAAGATCATAGTCTGTGTTTTCTTGCAGAAAGGGTCTGTTTTCTGCAGTACCGGGATGCCAAATGCGGCGGTTTTGCCGGTTCCGGTCTGTGCCTGTCCGATTACATCCTGCCCGGTCATCATAACGGGGATCGCCTTGCTCTGGATCGGGGTTGCTTCTTCAAATCCCATCTCTTTGATTCCGCGCAGAATATTCGGTATTAGTTCTAATTCGTCAAATTTCATAATTTCTCCTTTTATGGCTGTCGAAACTGCAACGGATACCATCATAACAAATAAGGGATAAAATGTCAAACAATGATATTGTTTTCCCGTAATATTTTTTCCAGCTTGTGTTCTTGGATTAGCTGCTGCTTTTGGCTGCGCTTTAATTTTTTAATCGCCGCTTCGCGTTTCATAGCGTCTGATTTCGTATCTGAAATTTCCAGATAGCGTAGCGTCACCGGTATCCGCATCCGTGTAAATTTCGCGCCTCTTCCGCTGTTATGTTCTTGGATGCGCCGTTCAATACAGGTTGTCCAGCCGGTATACAGCTTGCCGTCGCTGCATTCTACAATATAGGTATAATTTCGTAATTCCATATCGGACCTCCGCCAAAAGCCTCCAAACGCGTATATGAAAGTGCCAATACCCCACCCCCTAGAATGCGTATATGTAAGGGGGCCAGTACCCGGCCCCCTAGAATGCGTATATGCAATCGACCAATTTGTGTACCGCCTGGCAGGCATGCTGGCTGGTGCACCGGGTAATTCACTCACATTGTATCTTAGCCGGCATTTTCGGGATGTGTTTGTATTCTAGTTTGATGATTGGTCGTTACACAGTTATTATATGCTGTTTTGGGCTATCTGCCAATGCTTTTTTATTGGATATATAGCATAGGGTTGATCGGCTTGTCGTCTTTTAGCAGTTTAAAGTACAAATTGCTGCCTTCCACAGAATAGTATTTCGTAGGTTCAGCAATGTAGCCGATCGCATTGCCGGCTTCTACTGTCGCGCCTTCTTTGTACAGTACTTCCTTTAGCTGTCCATATACGGCATGGTATCCGTTGCCAAGGTCCATAGTGACCGTCACGCCGGTTTCTTCGTTTGTGGATATATCCGTAATCTTTCCGGTCGCGGCTGCTTGCACTGGATCGTTTACTTTTCCAGCTATAATTAATGCAGGATTATATTTATACTGTTCAAGTGTGGCAAAGTATACGGTCTGGTCCATACTGTAATTTAAAATGACGTCGCCTTGCAGCGGCCAGTGCAGGTCTGTTTTTGGAGAAAAATGGAGCTTTTGTTTGCCTGCGGCCTGTGCTTGTGTAGCCGTTTCATCTGACGCCGCCGTTTCCTGGCGCGGGCTGGAAGGGCCGTCAGGCAGGCTGGTCGGCGTTGTCGTAGCAACCGGCGGTTTGGTATCCTGCGCGGGCGTTGTATCTGTAGCTGCATTGCTTGGCCGGATTACGGACGTAACGCTTTCGGATTTTTCTTCAGTTGGCCCGTTATCACTGTCATCCGATAACGATACATAGTCCGGACGCTTTTCAAGTTGGTGTTCTTCTTGCGCAAGCTCCGTTTTCTCATTCTGGTCTGTAATTTTGTCCGATAAATAGACACCGGTCATGCCCGCAATGGCCACAAAAAGGACGGAAGAGGCGATTGCATACTGTTTTTGCTGGAAAAATCTTCGAATTCTATTTCTTTTCATAATGTACCATCCACCTTCTATTTATTTTTAGGATTATTGTTACCTGAATTTTGATATCTATGCAAAACTATGCAAAATTTGAAATAAATTTTTACAGCCTTTGGCTTTGCTGAAGTTTGCCTTTGGGCTGAATTCATATTGACAATTGATCTGCAAGCCAATAAAATAAGAATATCGTAGACAGGTACATGGCATGGAATGTGAAGGGTTGTTATGAAATGGAATATAGAATGGATTGACCTACAAAATATAGAACATATGATTGCCGAATGCTGGCGTATGAACGACAAGCAATTAAAGCAATATTTCCGAAAACTGTCCGAACGGCGCGACCTGGAATTTGCCGGCGCATTGGGCCTGTCGTTTTTGCAGCTGATGTATGGGATTATTATGAAAGAATCGTCATACGGCTGGTCAGAACTGCAAAAGGATGTCCATATGCTGCAAAAACTGATCCAAGATGGCATAGATAAGGACGAAGATTACTGGAAAGGGCAGTACCGGGAAATAGCGGACGAGCCAACTTTTTACTTTTATACCGAACTTGGAAAATCATTTACCGACCAGCTGGCAGTAAAATTAGAATTAAATATTTCAAACGAGCAGAAGCTGCTGCAGCAGGATATACAGATGATTGAAAAAGTCTGTAGGGTTTGCGACTTTAAAAAAGAATCGGACGTTCAAAAAGCGCTATTGATTTTAAAAAATCATGACAAAAACTATTTTTCCAGCTGGCTGGGCGAGAGCTTTATGGAAACGCTCCAGGAACGGTTTTTAAAAAAAGAAAAACCTGCGTTAGAGCCGACAGAAGTTTTAGAGCCGCAGCAGGTTCGAGAACCACTGGAACAAAAGAGGCGCCGGTCTTTATTTAAAAAAAACAAAACAGGGAAAGAGGGGGCTAGGAAACGGCCTACTGCAATAAGGAATATATTTTTATGCTTGGCTTTCCTTGCCGGCGGAGCGGCAGTCTATACGCAGCTGGCACATAAGCAGGTATATTCCTGCCTAAAGCAGCTGCGTCCTTCCGTCAAAGAAACTACGGCAAAACAGGACGCGCAAAAAGGACAGGTTTCCGTTGCAGACCACACGCCGGATCGTACGGTGGAAGTTACGGCGTTAGAGCAGCAACGCTCAAAGAATGCTGCGCCAGAAGTTTCTGCGTTGGAGCAGCAACAGTCAAAGAACGCTGCGCCAGAAGTTTCTGCGTTGGAGCAGCAACAGTTAAAGGATGCTGCGCCAGATGATGCATCAGGTAAAAACGCAACGGAAGACGGACAGCCAGATTCAGACGCACAAAACCAGATGCAGTCCGAAGGCCGCGCAAATTCCGAGTTAAAGGCACCAGATATTTTGGGGCAGTACCAGTCCTTTTGCGAAAACTATCCAGACGTCTTCGGCTGGTTGAAAATACCCGGGACGGAAATCGATGTTCCGGTCATGCAGTCCGACGATGAGGAAAAAGGTGAAAAGTATTACTATCTCCATCGAGACTATACAGGAAAACCGTCGGCGGAAGGCTCTTTGTTCGTGGACAGTAAAAGCGGATGTTATCCGCAGGACGACAATACGGTGATTTATGGGCATAATATGAACAGCGGACATATATTCGGCACACTTGAAAAATTTATGGATTACGACTATTTTCGGGAACATCAGGATATCCAGTATGATACGATCTATGAAACTGGACAGTACCGGGTCGTTGCGGTACTAAAAACAAGGATTTTATATCAGGATGAAGAAGGGTTCCGCTATTACCGTTTTTTTCATTATGATACGCAGGAGGAGTTCCAAGAATGCCTTGCGTTTATCAACCGCAACAAGCTGTTTGATACCGGGGAGGAGCTACGATATGGGGATCAGACGATTATGCTGTCTACTTGTGAATATTCCCAGGAAAACGGCAGGCTGGTAGTTGTGGCAAAACGGGTAGATAATTAAATAGGATAATTAAATAAGATAATTAAATATTTATTTCATAAATATTTTAAGCTGTGGGTTAGGAGGGGGTTAAATGTTATTTCAAAGAAAAAAAGCAAAAGGGCAGGCGGAGAGCGAAAAGCTCCAGTATGATAAAAGCCGGCAGAAGCCGGTATTGAAATGCAGTATCTGCAATGGGGAGCAGGTGGCCGGGTTTAAAGATATCCATACCGGCAAGTTCGAAGAAGTGATGTTTATCCGAAACGGCAAAGATTTGGAAAGCTTTATGAGAGCTTGCGGGGTAGAAGATATTGCGAAGGAGTACTAGAGCGTGTTGCTTTTCACGGGGGGGACAATTTTTAAGGTTTGTGCTACCCGGACGCTGGAACCAGGCCGCAAGCCCTCCCGGATGTTCCAGCTTCGGGATGTAAGAAATTCTAAGCATCCTGCGTAAAAGTATCCATACCGGACGGACCAGGGCTTGACCGCCATCCATGGCGCAAGCCCTTTTTTCGGGCATCCGTGCCCGAAAATCCTGTTTTGTGGGCAGGATGCTAAGAATT
>CASUON010000003.1 GCA_949457475.1 uncultured Lachnospiraceae bacterium | reverse complement strand
ATTCTCCGCGAAATGGGGAGTGCAGATGGCGGGAATGATTTTTCAAACACGCTCTTGCTTTCTCTTCCACTCAGATGAAAAAAACATACCATGGTCATCTGCTTCTGTCAATGAAAACAATAATTTTCTCCTGCCAGGCTAACAATATCCCCCTTATTAAGCTTATATTTTTCACGGTATTTTAATAATTCCCCATTAATCTGCGTACCGTTTGTAGAATTCATATCTTCTAAAAAAACACCCTGTTCATTCACTTCTACCCTAGCATGTACCCTGCTGACCATTGGAAACGGGATACAGATATCGCATTCTTCCTGCTTGCTGCCTAAAATCATTTTCCCTTCTATACAATGGAAATCCCTGGTACGGTCAACTCCTTGGTAAATAAATTGGTTTTGCACTTCTTGATCAACTGCTGCCATGCAAACGGTCGGACGAATTTCTTCCATTTCTTCTGTATTTGTATGTTCTTCAAAAATCGATTCTTCTTCCTGGTTCAGGTAGCTGTTCGTATATATTTTCTTGCGCAGCAGATTTTTTAATTTTTCTGCGGCTTGTTTTTTGGACGTTTCTTTTTGCTTTAATCTAGTCAATTCTGTTGAGCCATCCCTTTGCTCCTGTTCCGTTTCTATTTTTTTACATTTTTGAATGGACGGATTATGTATTTGGCCCCTTATCTGTTTATCTTTTAGAACTTCCTTTTGGCTGGAAACTGGTTTTGAAATTTGTATTTCATCCGGCTTTTGCCCAGACCCTGTAGTAGTGGTATGTTTTTGTGCAAATACATGTTCGAACCTTCCTTCCCGAATACGGATGAGCACTTCATGGAACGCGACCTGCTCTTCTGTAACAGCCTGGTAAACACTATAGGCAAGCTGCACAGCCTGTTCATTTTTATGGTCCAAATGTTGAAGCAGATATTCCATAAATTCCTGAAATTGTTGACAGCTGTCTTTATGATTTCCTGCATAATACCCCGGCAAATAGCAATACCATACTTTCTCTGATTCGCTTTCTAAAAAAATCATTTCGGGGTCGAGCAGGATATCATTTTCTGTCAGTAAATAATCTTCCGCTTGTGTGCATGCCTGGTCAAATGAATTAAATAAATATAATAATAATTTATCATCTAATATTTTATATTCCAGCAGCTGCTGCAATGACCTCTTGCTCGTAATGTTATAACAATATTGCCTGATGCCATCTTTTTGCTGCGTCCACATAGATAAAAAAGAAGGTAAATCATTATAATGGAACATTTCTACGCAATCATTCTGCGCTCGCCCTTCTTCGGCCTGCGCCGTTAATATTAAATTACTATGATTCAATCCACGGCTATATTCTGCTAATGGTTTCACTCTGGCGACCCCCTTCCCGCTTATTTATCCCCTTTTATTACATCGCTTGCTTCTTGTACAATGGTCTTATTACGCACAATATTTACCGCATCCAATTTAACCAGCCCTTCTTCTATTTTTGTACACTTTTTTGCATCCTCAAACATATCGTATCCAACTTGGATTCCCCCAGCAATTGTAAATAAAATCATCGGTACTATAATTGCTGCCTCTACTGTAAAACTTGCTTTCATCCCGAACGTATCCCCCCTCCAATGTTATCCACACTTTTACATGATATCTAAAAAAATATAAACGAATGGCTTATGTTATCCACATTTTTATATGCTATTTTTACACATAAACAAGCTAAGATTATTTTTTACCATATCTTTACACACAAAACAATGCTGGCTTATGTTTCCCATGATAGAACAATGCTCATTTATTTTTCCCCGCATATATTGCTACTGGCTTGTTCCTCCCAACATACTCACACATATAAACGCTGCGAGCATAAATGGCACAAACGGTATTTCATAATGCCGGCTTTTTTTCTTTATTAAATACAAATATAATGCAAAGCCAAAACATAAAATTATGGCATAAATAAAAACCCGAACAGTATCAGCCACCCCCAGAAATATCCCCGTTACTAGTAATAAAAGGCCGTCTCCAATCCCAATATTTCCACGTGACAAAAATGAGAACAAAAACAACAAGACGCCCGGGATCATGCCTAATAAAATGTCGGTCAATGGCTGCCGGCATATAGCACATCGTAAAATTACCCCTTCTATAAAAAAACACAACAGCTGCCAAGTACAAATTTTTTTGTTTTTTAAATCTTCTATAGTGCAAATACTGAACATTATAAAAACAGATACATTGCTAATGACCTCTTGCATACTAACCTCCACATTTTTTGCACATTCTTTTTTCTACTGCCTTTGTCCTACGGATCATATAAATACTTCGTTTTAATCCGCTGCATGTAAGGCTGCTGTGATAACGGTCTCCATAATCCGTAATATACACCATTCCATAATTGGAAACGCCGTTGCCACATTTTTCACATTTATGATATTTCCCACCGCTATGGTTGCGTATATTTCCAACCTGGCTATAGGGCATGCCATGGATGGATAAATCCAAATGTGTGCAAGACCTGCTCGCATGATATACCGTACCATATTCTGTATAATACAGCCACCTATCATCCTCGTTTGAATCCTGTCCCAACTGGTAGCCAGTCCATTTTCTGCATTTAGATTCCTGTGCAATCTGAAACTGTATCTTCCCAAGTAAGTTGACCGGAAGTTTCATGCGGTATACAGCCTTTAGTTCTATATAATATCCGGATAAGTCAGACTGCGCAAAACTAATTCCTACAGCTCCCCCTTTAATATATTGCGTCGGGCAATTTTGCTTCTTTAGTTCCTGTTGAAAAAACAGCCGCGCTTTTAATAAATTGCCAAGTTCCTGCTTCTCCTGCGATTTTGTTTCCCCTGCTATACAGCATTCTGCTGCCAGCCTTCGTCCTGCATACTGCAAAGATTGCGCCACGCCCGCTTGCACTTGTAAAATCCTAAAAAAATAAAGTACAAACACCATAAAGCATACATAAAATGGCAATACAACAGCTGCTTCTACCGTAAATGAAGCTTTTTTGCAGGCGTATCGGGATGCCCCTTCGTTTTTCTGAAAAAGTTCCATAAAGTTTCTAATCATAAATTTAATTTTGTTCTTGATTTTATTCTTGATTTTATTCATAATTCTGTTCTTGAATATATTCTTAATTTTGTTCTTAATAGAATAGGAACGAATGACCTGTATTGAGAGAGATATTTTATTATGATAATGCACTTTTTGATACTTATTAGATATAATCCAAAGGGACATCCCGATACACCTGCCTTTCTGCCCTTACGAATTATCTTTTTGTTTCCGATAGGAAAAATCATATCGTTTTTCAAAACGGTATCCTTGTTTCGATAACTGCGCAATTGTTACAAATGTTAAAAATACTTGTCTTGCATGGTAAGTATTGCTTGTTTCCATCGATGTAATCATGCAGTCCATTTTTATATTTTCATATCCGATATGAAACTGCAAATTTTTCTCTAGTAGATTCGCAAAACGATCTCCTATCTTTTCTACACTTTCTGCAATTAGAAAAGCTTGCAGATAATCAATATAGGTTTGCCCGCCATTTGCTTCTTTTGCTTTTATTGAATTTTGAAATAACACGGTTGCCACTTCCGATAACTGGATGCTCCAGCTCCCTGCTGTCTTCATTACCGCTATCTTTCCGCCCGAAAATAAAGTCCTAAGCTCGGCAATGCTTTCCGCATATGCCCAAGAAGCCAGGATCCCCATTTGCACAGCCGTAACTGCTGCAGGTATCCCTGCAAATAAGGTAATCGACGTTGCCATAGCAAGCGCTTCTTCCCGTTTTGCACTGTCTGCCAATAAATAGGCAAAGTTAATGCCTTCCCGCAACAGCAGCATACGCTTTGCCATTTTCTTCAAATTTTCTTCATCTGAATATTTTCCAAATAAAAGATATTCCTGCTCATAAGCAAGCGCATGCGGTATACCCGATTTTTTCAAAAAATTGGATGTGTATTTTTTTAGATATTGTGTTATTAATACTTTATCAAGTACCTGAGATTTGCCTAATGCTCCATAATTGCCAGTGTTTAGTTCCCTATATTCTACAGAATCTTCTTTAGACATCTGCTTCACAGAAATTTTCGTCCCTTCGGGTAGAATCTGAGATAACAGCGGTGAACTTTTGGCCTGTTTTACATCTTCCAAGGGATTATCACAAGGCGGCTCGTCTGTATGACCTTTGGTATTTTGCATTGTTTGTCGCGTATTTACTCCCCTTTTCAGTCTATAAATAGACTTCTTTTGTCCACTGCTGCCATCTGGGCTTTGTATATCTTCTTTTGCCTGTTCTAACGAATCCAACGCCCCGTCCAAATAACGATCCGCCTGTTTTCCTTTTTCACATGATTCTTCGATTTCAATGCTATTTTTAAGGTCATTTCCAGCACCGCCCCCAGAAATTTTGTCATATGCCTGCTGCAATATATCAACTGCTATTTCTTTCTTCACCACTTGTACCATTTGATCCAATAATGGAGCAGCATGGTTATCTGTAGCAAGTTCGTAGCGGGCAATACTGCTGTCTATCACATCCATCTGCAAAAAATTTGTAAATGTGCCGAATCCGGATACAACTGGGTTCAAGTTTTCTTCCCCTAATTCCTGCATTCGGGCGTGTATCTTTGACAACAGTAATTGTCCCGTCCCGTAACTTCCATCCATCAAAAACAAATGATAATCTTCATAAGCCGGCGCATGGTATTCTGCAAACATGGATTCTGTCACACCCTGGCTATTAAGCACAGACACCATTCCAAGCATCATATAGCGCGATCCTTCCAGTAGTGTAAACAACAAAGACGCAATAATCATCAACAGCAAGCTCATAAATACCGTAATACTGCCTTTGCTTATTCTCATACCCTATTAATCTGCCGATACATCCGCTGCGCCTTGCGTTATTGTTTCAAAAATAGTTTCTACGAGTGAACGGAGGCTGTCTTTAAAAATAAGAACTAGCCCAATCAGTACGACCAGTATCAATATAAGCTCCACTACGCCGATCCCATCTTCTTCTGTTAAAAAATTTTTTATTTGATTCATAAATATCCTCTCTTTCTTTTCAAATTTATAATTTATTATTTTTAATAGAAAAATAATATAGCAGACTATCAAAGCTGAAACGTTAAAAACGCAGGAACCAATATAATAACCATAACAATACAAAGCATAATCAGCATCGGGATCAATATCTTTGTTCCAGCTTCTTCCCCTGCCCTTTTTGCATGGTTTTTGCGAAGTGTAAACGCTTCTGCCACTTCTTTTTCCAAGCTCTGCGTCAATCCGTCCGAACCTTTCCTTAGATTTTGAACCAAAAGCATCGAAAGTTTCCGGTGCTGCGGTGTTCCACATCGTTCTCCAAAACGCTCATATACGGTCAATTCACCGATACCATCTTGCATTTCCCGGTAAGATACAAGCATTTCCTCATAAGTCTCCAATGTATCTGTCTGGCGCATATCTTTTTGCCTTTGATAATTCAAAACAATCCTTTCCCATGCTCCGCTCAGCGTCATACCGGCTCCAAGCAGCAGGGACAGCTTGCTTACCATATCCGGATATTGCCGTAATAATTTCTCTTTGCGTTGCTGTTCCATTTTCTGTACATGCAGCCCCTGTTGAATATATACCGTAGCTGCTGCCGCAAGGCCAATGAACAAAATAAAATGGTATGTATATGCATTTTTTTGCGACCAGTGTAAAATAATTCCGTTTAACTGCTGCGGCATTCTGATATACGCCTTATGTTTATTTTGTTCTTGCTCTTGTTCAAAATAATCTGCCAAATCTGCTAATAATTGTTCCGCGCCGTCCTTTTTTTTCGGATATACTTGGCAGCCAAACATATGGGTTTCCACTTCATCGAAATAAGCCATTGTCAACGAAACCATAACCAGTTCCCCGTTTGAATCTATCTCTTCGGATTTTAACTCTCCTTCGCTGTCAATCACATATTCAGGTTCGAATTGCCATTGTGCGCGGATTTGCCCATTCTGTAGCTTTTTGGGCAACGCAACATTTGTTTCAATACGGTCTAACGACTGATTTTTTGCTATAAATTGCTGTTCGGCCTCTTTGGCAGCATCTGAAAACATTTGTGATAAAGCTCTTCCTTCCAGCCTTTGTTCTTCGACTTCCAGCGTATAATCATAATCTTTTAGCATGCCATCGGCACTTAATTCAAACTGCTGTACGTCGGAGCCTTCGCCAGCTTTATTTCTCATAAGCTTTCCATCTTCCGTCAGCCGTTTGCTGCTGTCTTCTGACACACAGATTGCAAGTCCGAAAAATCCGGCTAATACAAGAACCTTAAAAGCATCCTGTTTATTTTTTTCTTTTTTCTTGGCTTTTAACCATATCCAAGCGAGCAGGCTGCCTGCCATAAAAGCCAGGCATGTAATTTTCCCGGTCATCGCATCCTCCATTTTCTAAACTTGTATATGCATAATCTTTTCTGACAACAGAAAGGCTGCCAGATAAAACATCAAACAGGCCGTCATTACAAGGATTCCAAATACATTATGGTACATGCCATCCAAGTAGCCGCCGAAAGAAACGTCTACATACAGCAGAATAAAAAGCGGCATGCCATTCATTATTTTCTGCTCCATTTTCTTTCCAGAAATCTCCGTCTGGATGGTTTCTAAAAGCTCATTTTTTTCTGCAATCCTTGTAACAGTTAAACGGATAATCTGTATAAAATCCCCTCCGCTACGTTTTGCAAATACAAATACTTCACAAAAGCTGCGTACGTCTTCTAGCCCGCTACGATTTGCAAAATCATATAAAAGCTGTTCTAACGGAATATTCAATGACAGGCAGCTTTTTATATAATACAGTTCCTTAGCCATCCAGGCATGTTCGCCGTACTGTATCTTAATTTCAGCATATGCTTCCCGAAACGCGTTTTCAATGGAATACCCCGCTGCCATAGACGAAGCGACACACTGGATACTATCTTTAAATTCCCGGCACAGTTCATCCTGGCGGATACGGATCATATGCTTTTTCTTCCGTTTACGGTATATTGGATAGAAAACCCAAAGCGTCGCCATAACCATCCAGGAACGGTAAAACAAATACGCAAATCCACCGCTTATTATAAAAAATTCCGCAAACATGCGTATCCGTTCATTCCTGGTAAATTGATAATTCCGATAGTCCGTCTTGTTTTGCGCCTGCCCATGGCTTTGCATTAAATTCCCGCCCTTTTGAGTTTTGCGGTATTTCGGAGTTCTCCCACTTTTTCCCATGACCCGCTAATCCTTCCTTCCTGTTTTCCCTGCCCCTGTTCGACAAACCGGTAAATAGAATGTATTTGTATTTCCTCTTCTTCCATTCCATCGATTTCATCGATCGTTAGTACTTTCCTGGAACGGTCGCGCATTCTGCCCAAATGCACCAGCAAATCAATTCCCGAAGCAATCTGGCCACGGATTGCCGCAACCGGCAGTTCCATCCCCATCAGTACCATCGTCTCCAAACGCTTTAACATGTCGCTGCTGGAATTTGCATGCCCGGTACTTAGGCTACCGTCATGTCCGGTGTTCATAGCCTGTAGCATATCTAGAGCTTCAGCGCCCCGGCACTCGCCCACAATAATTCGATCTGGGCGCATACGCAATGACGAGCGGATTAGGTCGCGGATTGAAATTTCCCGCACGCCTGCCATATGCGAAGTACGTGTTTCCAAGCGGATTAGATTCGGCACCGACCGAATCTGCAATTCGGCGGAGTCTTCAATTGTAATCAATCGTTCATCGCACGGGATAAACTCTGATAAAGCATTTAAAAATGTGGTCTTTCCAGCGCCCGTCCCGCCGGACACAAAAATATTGTAACCTGCCCGTACCGTCTGCTTTAAAAAGTCCGCAGCTTGTGCAGAAATTGCCCCAATTTGAATAAGCTGCCCCATAGTCATTGGGTCTTTGGGAAATTTTCGGATTGTAATCGCAGACCCATCGATTGAAATCGGGGCAAGTACAATATTTACACGCGAGCCGTCCTTTAGCCTGGTATCTACAATCGGGTTTGCTTCATTTACCATTTTATTTCCGGCTGCGACAATTTGCTGTATGACGTCTTCCAACTTCTCTTTGGAATAAAACTGCCTGTCCCACTGGCATACGCGCCCCTTTTTTTCATAAAATATATGCGCGGCCCCATTGACCATTATCTCCGTAACTTCCGGGTCGTCAACTAACTCCTGCAACGCGTCTAGTTTGCGCAGGGAATGAAAAATCTCTTTCTCAAATTGTTCCCTGCGCTTTAAAGACATGCCCTGCTGCCTGCTGTAACTTCCTACTTCGCGGTAAATCAGTTCCGCAAGTTCTTCATCGCTCGTTTCCCTTGTCAAATCCAACCGTGTCAGAATAAACTGGCGCAGCCGTTCCATTTCCTGTGTCATCTATTTTCCCTCTTATTTTTTACGGTTGTTTTCACTACATAATAGGACGCCAAAACGTACTTAACTACATGATAGTTCCTGTATTAACGTCCTCACCTGCTGGACAAATTCCCCGTTTTGCAGCTGCTGGCAAATATCAGCCCCCTGAAGGGACGACGTATTCCATAGCTGCGGGTTTACATACCGCACTTTACCCTTTAATTGCGCCCCTTCTTCTTTTTCCAAAAACCGCTCGAACTCTGTTTTACAGCATTTTCCAAATGCGGATTCCTTAACTATGCAAAATACCTGTTCGCAATGTTTTAATACAGCCCCTGCCAGCTGGTTATAGTTCCCTATATGCCAGACAGTCTGTTCATACTTACTCTGTTCTGCCAAAAGTGCAAACAAGTCAATCATATCTTCTTCCTGTATTTCATACAAATCTTTTGGATTTAACGGCGGATTTATATAATCAAACGTTTCCGCATGGTATAAAGCGCTTTGTAAATAAAACGGAAATTTCCCCTTATCCTGTCGAATCCCATAAACCAGGTCGCTAATAGTCTCCCCTTCGGTATTTCTAAAAAGGTCTGCCATACCCGAAAATTCTGAAAGGTTTAGATATAATACGTTTTTATCCTGGCCGCATATAGACGCATACGCAATGGAAAACGGCAGCTGCATTTCATGGCCTCCCGGCGCGTAAACAGCAGTCATATACGAATCTGTTGGATGCCAGCATGCAATCTCTTTTTTTGCATTCTGCGCATAAATAGTAAAAATTTGCCGCATAATTTCAGCCCCGCCCTGAAAGCGAAAAACAGTCGGTATGCCATTTGTTTTTGGTTTTTTCGTATCGGCAAGCAAAATCTGGACGCTTCCTTGCGGTATTTTTTTCTGTAGGCCTTCCTCGCACTCACATAATAAAATATCGGGGTGTACATCGTCTATCAATCTAGCCAGTCCTTCACAGTTGCTGGATACAGATAGTTCTAGGTAATCTGGCCCACGTTTTCGTATATAATCTGCCAGCCTGATGGCGTAAGAAGAATCGCCTACAACTGTCAGTTTTAATTTTTGCAATTATGCACCTCCTAAACAATAGCCAATTAATATTGCTACTGAAAAATGTATCAGGTTCTGCTTTCCGTCAGATTGATAATCATATTTTACTATGGTTTTTGTAATAAGAATTATTTTACAATAATGAAAAAAATAGGACAGACGTGTAAAAAGATTTTTATTGTGCAGTAGAATAAGAAGAGAAAGTACCGCCCCTGCCAAAAAAGAAAATGTAATTACTTTTAACAAGCTGTGAATCCCAATACAACTGCTTATAACGGAAAACAATTTGATATCGCCTGCGCCAAGCGCATGCATAAGAAACAATAGATAAAAGAAAAGAATTGGAACAAAAATACGGATTAGAAAATAAAAACTCCCATTCCAGCCATATTCTGCAAGATTGCGAATATACCCCATCCATAATCCAAAAACAATCAACTGGTTGCTGATCTTTCCAGTCTGTATATCCATCCACGCTGCCGTAAGCAACAGGCATAACAGGCTGACTGTGTAAATATCTGCGTTTAATCCTTCAATGTAAATCCCCCCTATCTGATTTTTTTAATCCATTTAGATACTCTTTTTTTGATACTTTTTGTAATACTTTTAAATAAATACTTTTTGATAAATACTCTTTGATAAAGCTCAGTCATAAATTGATTTATCAAATTGATTTTGTAAACCAAATTATACGTGCTTTTTTTCTATTTGTCTACCCATTTTCAATGATTTTTTTAATTTTGTTACATTCTTACAATAAACTATAAAACAAAATTCCATAGATAAGCGCAAAGCCGCCTGTACCAAGGCTTCCGATTGTCAAAATATTGAGCGGGTTCAGCCCTGCGGAAATTGGTATCCCCTGCTGCTGCAAAAAATCATTGAAAAAGATCATAGCTACGCAGCCGACAATAATACGTACAATTATGTTTAACAACATTTCTGCTTTACGTTTCAACAGCCCAATTAACAGCACCAACGCACAAATGCCTACCATAATGAAAAATACCGTTCCCTGATCCATCGTTACCCCGAAACTGCTTGTTTTCTATAATTTATGCGTCTATCTGGAAATTATGTCCAATTAAGTTTCCAATTTAAGAATATTTTTCCAAAACGGTGCTTATACTTATAATACATTGCGTGATAGATTGCATTATTTGTTTTAGGCAGAAAGAGAGGTACACCTTTGTTTCATTTTCATAAACAATCCCCTGAACCAGACACAAACTACCGAAACCTGGTGGAACATCTGACACAGACCAAAAACGAACTGGAACTTGCTTACCAGAATTTTGAAAACGCTACAGACCCAGAATTGATCGACTGTTATATCTATGAAGTAAACGCAATTCAAATGCGCTACAAATTTTTACTTGCCCGATTAAAATCGTATGAAATGGCGGACTCATAAAAAGGCTTTCTGGCGTTATACCAGAAAGCCTCTTGATATTGATGACTTTAAATCATAGCATTCGTTTAGTTTATTTTTTCCATACGTGTACCCGGCATAGACCTGCTGCGCATTCTGCATCAAAACCGGGGACGTGTCCTGGCTGGCTGCTTTTTGGAACGCTTCATACGTCTGCCGCAGCATTTTTCTTGTTTCTTCCAACGGCGCAAGGGAACGTTTAATCATTATTTTCGCAAGCTGCCTGCGATGAAAATCATACAGAGCATAAAGCTGCGCGGATAATTCATATTTAAAATCCAGGGTTTCTTGAAAACTCTTTAATACAGCATCCGCATGCCGGATTGCCGCTTTCAGTTTTTCCCTGTTATCTTCCTGGAATGCTTCGTGGATATCGTCAAAATATACAAATAAAATCTCAAATTTAATCAATACAAGCCCGCTACGGTTTGCCTGTGTTATGCGCAGTGTAAAGTCCTGTTTCTGCTCG
Source organism: uncultured Lachnospiraceae bacterium (assembly GCA_949457475.1). GTDB lineage: Bacteria > Bacillota > Clostridia > Lachnospirales > Lachnospiraceae > Eubacterium_J. Next base: position 24,214 of record CASUON010000003.1, on the reverse strand, counting down.
TTCGTCATAGCGCTACCTTAACCTTGTAAGAGCGACAGCACCTGCTGCGGCAGGTCGTTGGCTTGCGAAAGCACGGAAATCGACGCCTGTGTCAATACATTGGAATTCGTATAAGTCGTCATTTCTTCCGCCATATCCGTATCGCCCAGGCGGGAAATCGCGGTAGTCATATCCTCGATTGTCGCATCCAGGCTGCTCTTTGAAAATTCCAGGCTGTTTTGATAGGCGCCCATTTTGGAACGCGCCGCGGATACGATTGCAAGCGCTTCATCGGTCTTGTCAATCCCTTTTTCCGACCCGCCTTTTTCCGTAACATTCAGATCGTCCATAAACAGCGTCTTCGTATTAATCGTTGGCACGCGTACATTTAATTCCTGGTCTTCGTTAGCACCAACTTGGAGTTGCAACGTACCGATATCGGTAGCTTCTATGTCAAAGGAAAAGCCCCCTTCTTCCGGTATATTTAATACCGGGCTGACGTCAAACGACATTTCAAACCCGCTCTTATCTGTAATCTTTACCCGGTCGCCATCGGTTTTCACAACTACTTGATCCGTATATTTTGGGTCCGACGTATCAATGCGCAATTTAATATCCGAACCGCTGGAATTTGTTACCGCTATTCCGTCGTCGTCATATTCCACTTCTACAGGTTCGCCGTTAATATCTTGCATTTCGCCGTCATTTAACCCAAGAATGGTCTTTAACGCCTGATCTGAACAAGAAATCGCAACCTGCGTATTATCGCCAAATTCTTTCGATACGAATAAAAACGGATACGTACCGTCATATTCTTCATGTTCAATGGAAATCGTCGGAAAGCCTTGGGAGTCCAGGTTGGTTTCGTCTACGACCAGTTCGCTTGGGTCATCAGGCATTTCCTCAGAATTTAAAATATAGACGTTAACCCCGGCTATTTCGCCCGTCTCCTGGAGTTTTTTGTATACGTCTTTCTCCGACATCCCTTTCTTTAATTCCGCAAGCACGCCGTTAATCTCTACCCATCCGTCGTTTTGCAGCGGGTATGCGCTGTCTTCGCGATCAGCCCCCTGCAACAGCGCATGCGTCTGGTTTTGTGTAACCGTGATTTTATAATAGCCTGCCTGCACGCTGTCGGATATAATGATATTGTCAATTTTATCATATGCGCTCACTACTTTTGTCTGAGAAGTGATCGCGTCCAGCGGTATTACAGCAGTTGTTGTAACATATGTCCTGCGGTCCAAAGAACCGTCGAGCAGTGTTTTTCCATTAAATTCAGTATCTGCTGAAATCCGGTCAATTTCTTCCTTCAAAGAATCGATCTCCATCTGGATGGCTTCCCTGTCGTGCAGCGAGTTCGTACCATTTGCCGATTGCACGCACAGCTCGCTGATACGTTGTATAATATCCCCGATTTCACCCATTGCGCCGTCGATTGTCTGCACAATGCTGATCCCATCCGTCGTATTTTGCGAGGCCCTAGTCAACGCATTAATCTGCGCCTGCATTTTATAAGAAATCGCAACGCCGGATGGATTGTCTTTCGCACTGTTATATTTAAATCCTGTAGACAGCCTCTTTACCGATTCCGCCAAGCTGTCTTCGTTCCGAAGCAGCTGGTCGTTTACAATTACTGCTGATATATTCTGGTTTATTCTCATTCTGTGCACCTCATTCTTTTTATGGACAGAAATATACTTCCCTATATTCCCGTCCATTCTTTCATTCTTTTTTTCGACCCTTCGAGTCTTTTAATAACTTTTTGACCCGTTCCCGATCTTTAAGAACCTTTTCTTGATCCTTTGACCCGTTCCCGATCTTTAGGAACCTTTTTCATTTTTTCGCATCGCCAGTTACGGCTGCTGCAAACTCCTGCTTCCGTGCAGTACTTTACGTACTTTCCACTTTCACTCTTCTAAAAATATTTCATTCAATGAATGTGCCAGACATAACTTCCGTGTTCCTGCCTCTTTTAGTTCTGCTCTCACATGACCTTACATTTATTTCGGCCATAAACCCTAAATCCATAACCTTGCACGCACATTTTCACAATATTTAACCGGCATCCATCTGATGTAAGATACGGATAAATCCTTCCGCCATCCCATACAGTGTCTTTGTCTGTACCTCACGCATTTCTTCAGACGGCAATGGCATTTCTTCAGACGGCTTTTCATTTCTGCCGCTTTGCGCCGCAAAATGGTTGAGGTCCAGCCGGTCGCTCATAACAAAATGTAGTTCAGCCGCGCCTTCCGGCTGCAGCGCTTTTGCGATCTCTTCTTCCATAGATTGCAAATAGTCCCTCGTCTTTTTGGAATCTGACGCAATATAGCCGGAAATCCCTTTCTGTTTTGCCTTTAATTCCGCCGCAATCTTTCCAAACCTGCGCGTTTCGAGGGTAATGTTGACCAGCCCTTTTTGTTCTTTTCCACGCACGATTTTTAACGTCACGTTAGTCACTTCGCCGTCGACTACGATCGGCATTGAAAAGCATTCCGACGAAGCCATTTTTGCACCTACTGAAATCTGCGCATTCATTAGCCTTAATTCGCGGATATCCAATGTCGTCACATCCGGTTCCAGAATCATTGTGCTCGTGCATTTTTCTGCGCATTCTGCCAGCTCCGCCATTGCTTTGGCAAGCCCCTCAGGCCTTTTGGCGTCTTCGCTGAAGCGCTGCAAAAGTTCTTCTTTTATCGCGTCAAAATCTACGTCCACGCTGCCGTCGTCTTTTTTCGTCATATATTTTTCTGTAGAAATATTGGCATCCGGCGTACGCTTTTGCCCCGCGCCAAAAAACTTGCGGTAGGCGCCGTTTCGATTGGACATCAATTCCGATAGCCCAAGGATATTCATCATTGTATGCGGCAGTTCGTATTGTTCTAGCGCCTGGTACACGTCCTGCGAAGCCTGCGCGCATTGCGCCAAATCCTGAAGCTTTTGCGCGTAATAGGACTGTTCCGCTTCAAGGTCGTCCGGCGTTTCTTGCAGCTGCTGTAAAAACTGCTCCGGCGTTAAATCTTCCCACTGCATTTCATTTGCCACCATACGGAAACGTTCCGGCGTTAATTCATCCATTGCCTGGCTAATGCACTGGGTCTGGTAACCTGCCTCAATCTGGCCGATAATGGAATCCTGGTATCCACCGCTTTGCAGTTCTCCAAATGAGTGATCCACAGAAACATCGATAGCTCCACGTTTTTCGCTTCGGACGGCAGACAGCAGATTGCGCATGGTAATCTGCGCCCCCTGGTTGACCAGCGCGCCAACCGCGGCTCCATCAGACTGTTCGATCTGGCTCATCAACCGATAAATCCCTATGTATGCGCTACGTTCCTCCGGCGTAATATTCTGGTTTTGCTCCAGTTTATATAAATATTCGCTGTATTTTTCTTCCGGCGTATCAATGCCTAATTCCGCCTTGATCTGCTCTGCCTGTTTATTTAATTCCTGTATTTGCATATCTAGCGGATCAATCCCCCTGGAAATAAACTCACGCACAACGGCAGGCGTCAGATTGGAAAACGCCGTTTGCACCTGCTGGTCGGCGGCTTTCATCTGCAAAATGCTTTCATGGGTAATCTCAATGCGGTTATAGCCTAAAATACGCACTGCGCGTTCATTTGCGGCGCTGGTATCCAGGTCAAGCCCTTCTAAAATATCATCTACATTCTGAAATGCCTTTTGTATCGAATCGCCCAGGTCTTTTCGGACTTCTGTCTGCATTTTTTCATACCGTTCATTTGCCTGTTGGAAATTTTGCTGCATTTCGCTTCCGGACTGGTGCAGCTCTTCTAACGTTGCAACTTCGACTTTCCAAGTGCCCAGGGCGTACGCCGGCATTTCTTTTAACTGTTCGATCTTTTCCGTCGTCTCTGCAAACAAGCTTACATTTGCTTCTGTCGCTTCGATCCCGCCCTGCGTAAGCAATTCCCGGTAAAAGCCGTTTTCCAGTTCTTTCAAACGGCTAATCAATTCCTGCATAGAACTTGTATTGACAGAAATTCCTTGCTTGAGCATCATATAGGCGGCATCCTGCGTCATCATCATACGTACTTCTTCCAGCTGCCTGCGCGCCATTAAAAACTGAAGCTGCTGGCTAGAACCAGAATTAGAATCATCTTGTTCCTTTTGTGCCTGCCCTAGGCTTTCAATCGTAACTTCCTGCCCTTTGCCTGCCACATTAGCAGTTTGTTGTTCCTTTTGTGCCTGCCCTAAGCTTTCAATCGTAACTTCCTGCCCTTTGCCTATCACACTGGCGATTTGTTCTTGCGTTGCTTCCTGTATTACGTTTACGGCATGGCGCGCCTGGTCTGCAAGCGAATATCCTTCTAGCAGCATTGCGTCTTGCGGCTGTTTTCCTTCCACCAGGGCGGTTACAATCGCGTCCAATACAGATTCCATAGATTCCGTAATAGGTTGTGATACGGATTCTGATACAGGTTCCGTAGCTATTGGCCAGTCCATAGATTGTAACTGCTGCAGCTTATTCAAATTTTGCGCTGTCAGAGGAATCTGGTTTTGAATCAGCCAACGGCTGTCTGCAATTGATTTTTCATTTACTTCCTGTCCGGACTGGCGGATTATATCGGATATCTGCCCCTGCATTTCTGGGAAATCAATCATTTGCGTACTCTGATTTACATAAACCGCGCTGCCGCTGTGCTGCGCTTTATACACATTTGCAATGGTCGGCTCCAGTCCGTTGTCCAGCAGGTATTTGATAGCGCCGTCGCTAAGCGCATGAATCTGCTGCACTTCAAACACCGCTTCTTTGCAGCCTTGCATATTTTCTGGTGTAACGGGAAGGTCTGCCTGCTGTAATTTTGCCGCCAGCGCCTGCGTCAGCGCAGCGTTCCCGCCGGTCATTTCCTCAATCTGTTTCGCGCTGCACCCGTCAATAAAATAGCTGACGTCCACGCCTGCTTTTGCCAGCTCCATTTTTATCTTGTCTGTTACGGTTACAATTGTTTCAATCTGCGTTTGGTCCAGGGAAAAACCGTCCTCTTCTACTTTTTTGCAGTCTGCGGCGGTCGTCGTATGAGTAGCAACGACCATTTTGTCTTTCATCTGCGCCGTATTCATATTTTCCGCCTGCTGCATGACGTCCTGGGTAGTCCCGCTCTTTTTTTCTGGCTGCGGTTTTTGGTATATAGCTTGCGAAACCTGCTCCCCTTTTGACAATTTCTCTGTGCGCGCTACATTGCCATCCGCACCGGTAGAATTTCCAATTCCATTTACATTTCCATTTCCAATAGAAACTACCCCGTGTTTTATTTCATCTTGAACACCGTTTCCAAGAATGCCATCCAGCAAATTAGCCCCATCTATTTTCATTCGCATATCCCGCCTTTCCTATCCTTATCCTATTCCTGTATGATATGTCGGCAAATAATTTCTAAAACTTAAGTTATGTATCAAACCTCCTAAATTTATGATGGATTTTGCACAAACAAAATCGGATGCAGGGTTTTATCCCCGGCACCCGATTTTATACCCGATTTCATTATTTCATTTACGTCCTACTTTAATCCGTTACATCCGGCTCACTTTTGTTTCCTTCTGTTTCCTCTTTCCCAGCAGGCTTTCCTTCTTTCTCTTCTTTGCTTTCCTTGCTCTGTGCAGTCTCTGCTTTATAATCAAATTCAAAAATGGCAGCCCCGTACGGCGGCAATGGATATGCAAAAGAATATTCCCGGTTGTCGCATTCAGCTTTGATTGCTTTATAAGTTACCGGACGCGGATCCCCGTTTCCGCCAAAACGTTCTTCATCGCTGCTTAAAATCAGCTTATAAGTCCCTTTCGTCGGCGCGCCTACGCGATAGTCTTCCCTGTACATCGGCGTAAAGTTGCAGATAAATAACAGGTTGCGCTTTCCGTTTTTGCTCTTTCGTACAAAGCTAAAAATACTGCGGTCCCCGTCGTTTGGATTGATCCATTCAAAACCTTCCCACGAATGGTCCAATTCGTACATTGACGGATATTTATTATAAATACGCAGCAATTCCTTGAAATAATCATGCATTTGCTTGTGGTCGTCTTCCGCCAGCAAATACCAGTCGAGTTCACGCTCTTCACTCCACTCGCGAAGCTGTGCAAAATCCTGTCCCATAAACAATAGCTTTTTGCCCGGATGCCCCATAAAGAACGTATATCCTACCATTAAATTGCGGAATTTGTCTTTTCCAAGTCCCGGCATTTTGTTTAACATCGAACATTTCAAATGGACGACTTCATCATGCGACAGTACCAGAATATACTTTTCCGCATGGTTGTAACTCATCGCAAAGGTCATCCGGTTATGGCACCCTTTGCGGAACAACGGGTCTTGTTTCATATAGTCCAAAAAGTCATGCATCCAGCCCATATTCCACTTGAATGTAAAGTTCAGGCCGTCGTTTTCTACGGTATCCGTAACTTTCGGCCATGCGGTAGATTCTTCTGCAATCATAACGGCGCCTGGATTTCTACCTGTAATTACCGTATTGATATGTTTAAATAATTCTACGGCTTCCAGATTTTCATTTCCGCCATATTTATTTGCGATCCACTGGCCATCCTGTTTTCCGTAGTCCAAATACAGCATGGAAGCCACTGCGTCAAAGCGCAGGCCGTCGATATGATAATGCTCAATCCACATCAATGCGCTGCCGATTAAAAAGTTCTTTACTTCTGACATTCCGTAATTGAAAATTTTCGTACCCCAATCCGGATGTTCACCCATCTTTGGATCTGGATATTCATACAGCGGCGCGCCGTCAAAATCAGCGATTCCGTGCGCGTCCCTTGGGAAATGCGCAGGCACCCAATCTAAAATAACGCCGATTTTATTACGGTGCAAATAATTTATCAGATAGACAAAATCATCCGGCGTACCATAACGCGAGGTCGGCGCATAATAGCCAGTAACCTGGTACCCCCACGAACCGTCGAACGGATATTCCAAAATACCCATCAGCTCTACGTGCGTATAGCCCATTTCTTTTACATACTCAGTCAGCGACTTTGCAATCTCCCGGTATGTATAAAATCCCTCGTCATCCCTGCCTGGATGCCGTTTCCAAGAACCTAGATGCACTTCGTAAATAGCCATCGGCTTTTCAAACGGGTCTGACTGCGCGCGTGTTTCCATCCACGCCTTATCCGACCATTTCGGATTGGAAATATCCGTAACGACAGAAGCAGTACCCGGCCTTAATTCCGCATAATTTGCAAACGGGTCGGCTTTATATAAATGCCTGCCATCTTTTGTCTCAATTAAAAACTTGTAGTAATCCCCACATTTGACGCCAGGGATAAACAGCTCATAAATCCCCATTTCCAACGGTTCTAGACGTTTCATTTCGTGGCTGGTCTCATCCCAGTCATTAAAACTGCCAATAACCCATACTTTTGCGGCGTGAGGAGCCCATACGTCAAACATAACCCCTTCTTTTTTGCGCACCGTCATTGGATGCGCGCCCATCTTTTTATAGATGTCATAATGTGTACTTTGGCCAAATAAATACATATCCAGCTCTGTAATGTTTCTCATAAAAATAGCCCTCCTGTTGCTTTCCTTAACAGACTTTGCTGTTACACCTTTATTTTGCAGACGACTGGCCATGACCTTTATTCGGCCACAATCCTGCCATTCATACGCTTCTCACCCGTTACAGTTTGAGACAAAACCATAACTTTTATTCTTCAAAATCCTTCTCCCTCAATATCACTAGATTATCATCATTGTATCTTGTCGCCGTCAGTATCCCAAATACTTTTTTTAACGGCCCGCTCTCCGCTCTGTCAATCGCTTCATCCACAATTTCTTTTACTTCAGTCAACGTGGTAGCATGGTCCAGTTTTTGTATGCCATTAATGCGTTTATACAATGCAAGGATGCCCATTTCGTCAATGTCATAATCCAAGTCGTTCGCATAGGCTTTGCCAAACGACACCAGATCGTCGGTCGTAAATATTGGAATCGAAATTTTTTCCGTAAACTTCGAGGCAAAGGAGCTGTCCCTTTCCAATGCTTTTTGAATGCCTTCTTCGGTATCTTCTAATATAAAAAGCGTCGCCGAATGCGTTTTTTCCATATAAGCCGACAGTTTTACTGCCGTCTCCCTGGAAATCTTTCCAGCAGATTCAATAATTAGGCATCCGCCGCTTATTTTTTCCATTAATACATCAATATCTTTTTGGTTGAGCGCATTCGCGTCTATCTTTCCAATCTTCCCATTCGGACGCTGGCACTCTTTTTGCAATACTTTTATAATATCCATAATCAGCACAGTTTTGCCGCTTCCGCCGATCCCTTCTATTATAATATTGCCCGAAAAGGAATTTTGATCCCACTTTAAATGCCTAGATACACCCTGCAATAAATCGTATATTTGCGCCTCCATACCGGAAATTGGCACAAAATAAGAAAACACCTCCTGTTGTTCCGGGGTCAGTTTTTTATAATCTTCTTCTTCCAGCGGGGATTCCGCAACCGGTTTTTGCGCAACCGGCTTCTCCTGTCTAGGCGCACCTTCATAAAACCCGCCTTCATAAGCCGCAGCAGCCATATCTTCCTCGGAGAATTCTTCCGGTTCCTCTACAGGTATCTTTTTGCATGTCTGCCGCGCTGGCTGACTAGTTGCGTCGGCCTGCCGCTCCGGCTTGTTTGCTATGCCTTCCTGCCGCACTGGTTGGCTGGTTGCGCCTGCTTGCTGCTCTGGTTTGTCGGCTGTGCCTTCCTGCCGCGCTGGTCGGCTGGTTGCGTCTGTTTGCCGCTGCATTTCGCCGGCTGTACCTTCCTGCCGCGCTGGTTGGCTGGTTACGTCTGTTTGCTGCTGCATTTCGCCGGCTGTGCCTTCCTGCCGAGATAATTTGGTTGCCTGCCCTGGTATGTGCGAAGCCGTCTGGCCCTGCGCAGTTGAAACCGGCTCGTCCGCAGGCGCATCCTGTTTTGCCTGCAACTGCTGGCTCTGCGCGTCGTCTTGTACCGGTTTATTTGCCTGCCCCCGCCGTTGTACTGGTTTTAGCCGTTGTCCTGCTTTTGACCGCTCCTGTCCGTTTGACGGTGTTTGCTGCGTCACTGGGCTATCCCCAGTGGATATTTGCTGCTTCGTTTCAGGATGCGCAATATCCGCCTGTTCTTTTAAATGCGAGGCATCTGCACGAAGTTGTTCCTGCGTTTTAAATTCCGGCTTGTTCGATAGCGAAATACGTATTTTTTTTGCGCTCACCCTTGTTCCACGCAAAGTAGTACCCAAAGCCGCCTGTTCCGGCTTTTCTGTGGTCTGTTTTTCTTGGCGTGCGCCTGTATTCATATTGTTTTCCGGCTTTTCCATGAATTTCTGTCCAGTGTCCATATCTGTTTTCCCTTCCAGTCCTTCCATGAATTTCCATTCAGCTTCGATATCTGCCTGTTCTTCAGATATCCCACTGAATTTCCTTTCAATCCCTATTTCTGATTCCTTTTTTAAAGTCGTTTGATCGCGCTGCAATGCAGGTTTTTGTACTTGCCCTGCCAGCTTATTTATTTGTTCATCCAGCTTTGTATGGCTGTTCTTTTCCGTTTCTATTGGATGTTCTAAAAATTCTTCCGGCAGCTCCGGAAGTTCTTGCGTCGGGTCAGAAATCTTATGTATTAACTGCGCCGTATCGTTTCCGGCCATCAAATAATCAATTTGCTCTTGTAGCAGCATATTCATGTTTGCTACAATTCTTGTTGCCTGGTCAATGTTATCCTGCACTTCCAACGAATTTTGATTTTCAAAACCCACAAATTCATCCGGCAGCATCCCCGCTACTAGCTGCGGAATCATTTCATTCAACCGTTCCACCAAATCCTGCGCCTGCTGGAGCGCTTTTCTCTTCGCGGTTTCTTTCTTCTTCCCATCCGTCTCGTTCGCCACATTCTCCATCGACTGTTTCATTTTTTCCCAGTCGTCTTGAATCTGCTGGATGCTGATTGCTTTTTCAGGTTCTTTCGATATTCCGGGCTGGTTCCCATAATCTAAAGCATCCTGTTGTGGCGTCTGGGACAGCCCTTTTTTTTTCTTGCTTTTGGAGCCTTGCTTTAAAGCCTGTTCCAAACTGTTCTTCGGATATTTACTCTGATTTTCCAGCTCGGCGTAGCCCGCGCTTGTATGCGATGTGCCGGCACCGGCTATCTGACCTGCTTGGTATCCCTGCCCTGCATTGGCTGCCTGATCTGCTTGGTATCCCTGCCCTGCTTGATACAACTGCTCCGATAAGTATGGGTTTTCTTCCGCCAGCTTTTTTATACTGCCGTCTATTGGTGAAGAATCATCCGGCTGCTGCGACGCGTCAATAATCTGCTTTAAACCTTTTGCTATTTCATTTTGCAGATTCGCCGTATTGTATTTTTCGGCAGTCGTCACAACCGAAGGTATTTTCATCGCTTTATTGACGATCTCGCCGGATTCCAGGAAATCTTCCGGCTTTACTTCGATAACACCTGTCCGTTTTTGACGGAACAGTCGGTATTTTTCTTCCTGTGGTTTTGTCAACGGCTGGTACTGCATTTTCAATTCCAGCGCTTTTTCCACATAAATGCCGTCGCCAAACCACAAAATCAATTCATCGCAGGCTTCTACGCATTTATCCGGCTGCCCGTCCCGGTGGTACAGATACGCAAGCTCATAGGCCCACTCTTCCGAATATTCCTGCTCTTTTAATTCCTCCAAAATCTTAATCTGTTCCTGGTACGGGAGCCCCTGGGCGGCCGTCATTTTATATTTCAACACATATTTTAAATTATCGTTGGGTGCAATTTCTACAAACTCATGATAATAGTCTTTCGCATCAGAAAAGTTTTTCGTCTTAATAGCGATTTCTGCCAGACGATAAATAATATTTCTGCCAATTGGAGATTTATCATATGCCATCAGCAGAATTTCCTTGCTTTCCTCATAGCGTTCCACCTGTTCGAAAACTTCGCCCGCCAAAACCAGCGCATTCAAGTTACGGATTTTACGCCAGTTAATCGTCTCTGCAATTTCTGCTGCCGCTTTATAATTACGCGCGTTTACAAGCGCTTTCATCTCATCAACTTTAAGTTTAAACTCATATTTATCCACGCCGCCACCATCTATCTATTAAGGAATCATCCCTTATCTTTTATACCGCTTTACATTTGCTTTCCAACCATCTCCAGTATTTTATCTTGTGAAGCATTGCGATCTGATTTCATCTTAGTTTACCATACGAAACCGCTCCTGTCAAAAAACTGATACGAATATACGAAATTTTTGTAAATCTATTTTTTACACACGCCAAATGGCGTTTTTCTTTGACAGAAGGGCACCTACCGCCCAGATTCGTCCGTACCTTGAGCGTGCTTCTTTCTACTCCAGATTTGTCCGTATCTTAATCGTGCTTCTTTCTACTCCAGATTCGTCCATATCTTAATCGTGCTTCTTTCTACTCCGGGTCGTCCGTACCTTGAGCGTGCTTCTTTTTATTTCGGGTCGTCCGTATGTTTGGCATGTTCTTTTTTTGTTCCGGTACGCCCGTACTTTTTACATGCCTCTTTATTTGCTCCGGACCGTCTATATCTTGAGCATGCTCCTTTTTTTGCTCCAATACGCCCGTACCATTTGCATGCTCTTTTTCTTCTTCCTGTACGGATTTCATAAGCGCTTCATCCGCGTACATCCCGTAGCGCAGCTGGTTTTTTCCGGTTTCTACGCCGGTTGCTTCTATATATACGTCCGTATCTGTCGGTAAAGATTTCCTGCGCAAAAAGAAATGTATCGTCTTTTGCACCAGATAATAGATTATAGCGAATACCGGGCAGCCGAGCAGCATCCCCATAACGCCGCAGAGTCCGCTTCCGACTAGGATTGCAAACATTACCCAAAAAGAAGACAATCCGGTGGAATCCCCTAAAATCTTTGGCCCGATAATATTTCCGTCAATCTGCTGCAGTATAATTACAAAAATGACAAAATACAACGCATACAGCGGATTTACAAGCAAAATCAAAAACGTACTTGGAATCGCCCCAATAAACGGCCCGAAAAAAGGGATTACATTCGTCACGCCCACAATTACGCTAACAAGCAGCGTATATGGCATTTTAATAATTGACAGTACAATGTAGCACAATATGCCGATTATTAACGAATCCAACAATTTTCCTTTAATAAAACCGCCAAAAATCTGATTGCTTGTATGAAATAGCTGTATCATCTCATTTGCGGCCCGGGACGGCAGCAGCGCAAAAATAATTTTTTTCGTCTGCCCCTCAAAGCTCTCCTTTTCGCACATGACATAAATTGATACGACCAGCCCGATCAGTACGTTTTTCAACGCTACAAATACATTAATTACACCGCTTGTAATCGACGCCACATAGTCTTTTGTCTGCGGAAGCAGAAAATTTTTCATCCAGTCTTCCAGGAAATCATACATTTCCATAAGATATTTTTCCAACAGGACTTTAATTTCCTGGTTTCCAAATTTCCAGTCGCCCATCTGTATGATAAACGAATTGATCTGCCCCGGAAGCGTGTCTACCAAGTAGGAAATATTACTGACCACCTGTGGCATTACCATAGATATCAGCATTACAATTACAAGTATGAATGCCAATACCGCCAAAATGCTAGATACTGTACGGATTAGACGTTTCGGCTGCTTTTTCTTGCCTAAGCAGTCCGCCAGTTTTAACAGCCAATGCTCGATAAAAGTCATAATCGGATTCATCAGATAACCGAGCGCCAACCCGACAATAATCGGCTGCGCCATACTGACAAAAGTACCTACCGCTTCTTTGATCTCTTTGAACCGAAACAACACACAGACTACTAATATGCAACAGCAAAAAACAATAAAAAAAATCAGCCCCATTGCCAGATAAGGCCGGATATTCCAGTCAGAATCCAATTTTTTCTTCTTCTGCAGCCGTATATTTTTTTCTTCTTTTTTCGCACTTTCCATTTTTTACTCCCGTTTCCTGATATACTTACAAGCAATAAAGTTTGCCAGATAGCTTGAGACAACAACGCTCGTAAGCCGGCGTTATTGGTAAATTTTACTGCCCGCCCATATAATTCATTCAAGTTCCACGATTTTCATAAAAATTCTAACACAAAAGTATGGATTTTTCAATGTCAACTATAGATAATAAAAAACAAACCGCTACAGCCCGGCCAAGCGGCCGGGCTGTAGCGGTTTGCCCGGTTTATTTTTTATTATAATTAATTAAACAGCCTTTTAATATAATCTCCCTTTCATCCTCGGTCAGATCTCCAAGCGTCATGTGGAAAGAGGCAAGCGCGCCATCTTTTATTGCATATGCTACGATATCCGACGCTTTTTGCTGTACAGCGTTTCGGATATTCGGGATGAATAAATAATCCCCGTTCGCAAACGGCAGTTCCCCTTCCGGAATTAAAAATGGCAGCATACCCCAGTTAATTAAATTGGAACGGTACCGTTTTGTCGCGTACTCATGCGCGATATTTGCCCATCCTCCAAGGACCTTCTGGCAGGAAGCTGCTTGTTCCCTGGCGGAGCCGTCGCCCGGCTTTACCGCAAATATCGTGCTTCCAACCCCTGTATTTTGCTCATTGGCGTCCGCAAACTGCTTGCGGATGGCATCTACAACAGCCTGCAATTCCGGCAGCGCTTCGTATGGGCTGCCGCCCTGTTCCCTGGCCAGTTCCGCTTTCTGCACTTCTTTTGCCCGGCGCACATATTCCGGGTCTTTCCTGGACAATGTAAACTCCGCCAGCCCAAGCGGATTGCTCCGGTACGAAGAAGTCTCGCCCGACGGGATCAGTTCGTCGGTCGTCGTAACCGGATCATGGATTTCCGATACGACTTTTAACAACAAATGCTCGGTCAACGCGCACATCTTAGGCCAGTCTTTGATATTCGGCCCCATTTTGACTTCCACGGATTCGTCCGCCACGCCATGGCTGTCAAATACCCGGTTTTGATAAATTGTCTGGTCAAAGAAGTACTTCGGCTTTGTAAACGCCGTATCCAGCTCCGTCGCCGCAGTCAGATACCCTTTATTTGCCGCGGTAGCCGCAATCGAACGCGCATCCATTAAGGCAACGGACGCAATCTGCCCGTTTTGTACTTTGGAGCCTTCCCGGTTCGGGAAATTACGCGTTGAATGGCGGATCGAAAAACCGTTGTTAGCAGGCGTATCGCCGGCGCCAAAGCAAGGGCCGCAGAATGCGGTTTTCATAACCCCGCCGCTCGCCATAATTTTCGCAGCCGCCCCATTGCGTACCAGTTCCATATAAACAGGCATGCTCGCCGGATAAACGCTTAAGGTAAATTCGTCCGCGCCAATACTTGCGCCGTCTAAAATGTCCGCTGCGTCGCAGATATTTTCAAAGCCGCCGCCCGCGCAGCCCGCAATAATCCCCTGGTCTACGTACAGCCTGCCGTCACGCACCTTTTCCTTCAAATTCAATTCCACGGCGCCGTCGAAGCTTACCTGCGCCTTTTTCTCGCAGTCTTCCAAAATATCAAAAAGATTTGCATTCAGCTCTTCGATCGGGTATGCGTTGCTTGGATGGAACGGCATCGCGATCATTGGTTTTACCGTACTTAAATCCAACTCGATCATACCGTCATAATAAGCTGTTTTTCCAGGGTTCAATTCCTTATAGCTTTCGCTCCTGCCATGGATTTCATAAAACTCTTTTACCTGGCTGTCCGTTTTCCAGATGGAAGAAAGGCAGGTTGTCTCCGTCGTCATAACGTCTATGCCAATCCTAAAATCAACGCTTAAATTTTCTACGCCCGGCCCTACGAATTCCATCACTTTATTTTTTACAAACCCGTTCGCAAACACTTCTTTAATAATGGCAAGCGCAACGTCTTGAGGCCCTACGCCTTTTTCCGGCTTTCCGGTCAGATATACGCCGATAATTCCCGGCATCTGTATGTCATAGGTCTGGCTTAGCAGCTGCTTTACCAATTCCGGGCCGCCTTCGCCCATCGCCATTGTCCCCAAAGCGCCGTAGCGCGTATGGGAATCCGAACCCAGGATCATTTCTCCGCCGCCTGCAAGCATCTCCCTTGCAAACTGATGGATAACGGCCTGATGCGGCGGTACATAAATGCCGCCGTAGCGTTTTGCACAAGATAATCCAAACATATGGTCGTCCTCGTTAATCGTCCCGCCCACCGCGCACAAGCTATTATGGCAATTGGTCAGCACATAAGGAATTGGAAATTTCGAAAGCCCGGAAGCACGCGCCGTCTGGATAATTCCCACAAACGTAATATCATGGGAAGTCAGCTTATCAAATTTTATCTGAAGCTTTTCCATATTTCCGGAAGTATTATGTGATTCTAAAATATGATAAGCAATCGTCTGCGTCCTTGCCTGCTGCTGGGATATATCCTCTCCGGTTTTATCTTTTATTACTGCGGCTGCATCTGGGGTATTTTCCACCAATTCCTTTCCATTTACCAGATATACGCCTTTTTCATATAACTTCATTTGTATGCCTCCTGTTCCACTGTAATGATTGTATTCTATCACCGTTTGGTTTTAATTTTAATTTTACTTTTTCTTTCCCATAATCTTATCTAACAAAGACGGTTTCCCATGGTGCGGTTCATGGACTTCCTCGGACGGTTCCTCGTACATAGCGCTGTATTCAGAATTCACTTTATTTAACTCGCTGTTTACCCGTTTAAAATATTCGGCGTTCAAATTCACTTTGATCTGGCCCGCCATTGCCTGCCGTTCGCTTACATCCGTCCTGTGGCCGGACGGCCCGTTGTCCACTGCAAAGTCCGTATCGTATGCCGCGTCGTATTTGGAAACAGAATCCGTATCATATGCCCGATCAGATAAAAGGACATCGTCTCCTGCCTGGCTGCCCAGCTCTTGTAAAACGTCCATATCTTCGACGCCGTCTTTATCTGCCAGTAGCTGCCCTGTCTCCTGCCCGGTTTCCTCCAACACTTCCTGCTTTAAATCTTCCGACACTTTTTTCAAAGTAGATTCAATCACGCCTTCATCTGCCAGCGGTTCCATTTCATCGGCCGACAACGCCTGTTCCGGTTCTAGCGGGATGCCTGCTTTTCGAAAATACGCTTCGTTGATCTTAATTTCAGGTTTGATTGCCTTATGAGTACTCGTGCTGCCAAGCATTTTTTTGCCTTTTTTCCTTGCGCGTTCCCGTTCAATTTCCCGGTTGCGCTCTTCGATCAGTTTCAGATATTTCTCCGTATCGGTCAGAAGCTGCAGCTGGCTCTTTAGTTCCAGCTGGTTGTCGCGGATCATTTCCTGCTGTTCGCGCATACTTTGTGCAAAATCCTTATACAGCTGGCCAATTGTATCATTTGCGTATTCCATAATGCCATGCAGATGATTGAGCGCTTCATCCGTATACATAACCGACGCCGCGTAAATATCTTCCGCCTGCCGGCTTGCGTCCCAGATAATCTTATCGCCTTCTTTTTTATTTTCACGTAAAGCCCGGTCCCGGCTCTGTTTCGTCAGCTCATATTCATCCATGATTTCATAAACACTGGCGTTCAGGCGGTCGATCAGGTCGAAGACATCCTTTTTACTGACAATGATCCGGTCTGTGTCGTACGCCTCACTTTTTGATATCATGATATGTATATCTCTCAATACATGTTCGAGTCTGTCCTGTGAACTCATCCATAATCCCCTCTATATTTTAACCTGTCTTACCCGCATGCCGCAAATTTGCAGCCGTCTTCTTATTCTATCTACCGAAGCTATCCTTCTACTCAATATACCGAACCATATCCTGGTCGGTTTCAACCAGACCCAAAAAGATCGGTTCCTCGCCGGATTCTTCCAGGCACTCCGCCGCTTTGTCCGCGTTTTCTTCCGCCACAATCAAAAGCAGTCCAATTCCCATATTAAACGTCTGACGCATCTGGCGGATATCGATGTTTCCATCTTTATGCAGCATCTGGTACAAAGGCGGAATTGTGTCTTGTTTCCGCTTGACTACGGCGCCGTTCGTTTCATGCAAGAGCAAGCGTAGCGCACGGTCAATCCCGCCATGCGCAACCTGCACGCAAGATTTTATTGGAATGTCCATCTCCTGTAGACGGTCAATGGATGCGCGGTACATCCTGGTCGGACGCAAAAGCTGGTCGCCAAGCGTTGACCCAAGGTTGTCATAATAGATTTCCATCGTTGCCTTTGACAAAAACAGCTGTTTGCGTGCCTTCACATACCCATTGTTATGCAGCCCATTGGACGCAAGCCCGATAATGACGTCCCCATCCTTTAACTGTGCGTTCCCGATCCGTTTCCCACAGTCTACAATCCCTACGATAAACCCGGCCAGCTCATATTGATCAAATGCATATTTATCCGGCAGCTCCGCGATCTCGCTTCCCGCAAACTGTATGCCGGCCTGCGTACAGCCTTCGGAAATCCCTTCTTCTATAATCCTGATTTTGTCTGCTTTCGGCCTTACGCAGGATATATTGGCGTAAAAAAACAGTGGTTCCGCACCCATAGCCGCAATATCGTTCACACACGCGGCTACGCAATCATAGCCTATTTTATCCATCTTATCCATTTCCGCTGCGATATACAACTTGCCGCTGACGCCATTGGTCTTAGACACGAGCGCCGGCTGGGTCATAGTACGAAAACGATCCAGTAAAATTTCATTCTGTAACTTTTTTAACCCAAATTTTTCCCTCAAAATCCCTGCTCCTATCTACTTCAGAATATTTTTAAAACGGTCTCCTGTATTTTATTGATAACCGCAGGCAGAGTGATTTCTTATTTTCTGTCCGATACTGCAGCCTATGTGCAATCAATGGATTGCACGCATCTACTATACGATTTTATGCATAACTTTCAAAATCGAACACGCAATCCATACGATAGCATATGTAAAAGGCGCAGCCGTTCATCACAGCAGCTATACAATTTTGTCTCCATGTGGCCTTTTTATTCTTTGTCCTTTTTGTTGCTTTTGGTTAAATCTTTTCTATTGCTTTTTCATTTCTTCTTCTCTGTTGTCTTTTCAATCTTGCGGCAAGCATTTTAAATTTCGATCAATTCATACTGGTCGCTGCCCAGCCCAATTTTCACCGCGTGTTCAATACAGGATTTCCATTCAGTATCTGGGTGCGTCATATGGAAATGATCGTGGCATTGTTCGTGCTCTTCCTTCGCCTTTATCTGGTCGTCCAATACGCTCCCGGCAATGACAGGCATCCGGTTCACAGCTTCCACGCACGCCATATCGAGCGCAACCGGGTCAAAAGAAGCAAACATACCTACATCCGGTATAATCGGGATATCATTCTCCGCATGGCAGTCGCAATTCGGCGAAACATCGCAAACTAAAGAGATATGGAAATGCGGGCGGCCTTTGCACACGGCAAGGCTGTATTCCGCCATTTTGCAGTTAAGCCTCTGTACGGAACTGTCAAACGTCGAACAGATTACGTCTTTTGGACAGACAGCCAGGCACCTGCCGCAGCCGACGCATTTTTCATGATCGATACGCGCCTTGCCGTTTTCGATCACCGGCGCTTCATGGGCGCAAATGCGGTAGCAGCTTCCGCAGCCAATACAGTCGTCAACATTTGCAACTTGCGGCTTGCCGTCATTATGCATTTCCATTTTCCCAGCCCGTGAACCGCAGCCCATACCGATATTTTTCAAGGCGCCGCCAAATCCTGCCATCTCATGCCCTTTAAAATGCGTCAGGCTCAAAAAGATATCGGCGTCCATTACCGCGGAGCCAATCTTTGCTTCCTTGACATATTCCCCATTGACAGGCACAAGCGTCTCGTCCGTACCTTTCAGCCCGTCGCCAATTAATACCTGGCATCCGGTCGCATACGGCGTAAATCCGTTCAAGTACGCCGTTTCAATATGGTCAAGCGCGTTTTTACGGCTGCCCACGTAAAGCGTATTACAGTCCGTCAAAAACGGCTTGCCGCCGCATTCTTTTACAAGGTCGGCTACTACTTTTGCATAATTCGGCCTTAAAAACGCCAAGTTGCCGTATTCGCCAAAATGCAGCTTGATCGCCGCGTATTTGTCCTGAAAATCAATATTCTTTATTCCAGCCGTAACGATCAGCCTGCGTAATTTTTGAAGAAGGTTTTCATTCAGGCTTGTCTTAAAAGAGGTGTAATATACTTTTGATTTTTCCATACTGATTTTACTCCTTTTCTGAATTTAATTTCTGTGATTGTTCTAAATATCCAAAATGACAATAATATATATACTATTTTCATTTACATTTTAACAGTATGATTTCTATCTCGCACAGTTGACGCGTGTTTATTTTCTGTTTGTACTCACGAGCGATAATATTTAAAAATTTATCTTATGCTTGAAACAACAACGCCCGTAAATCTGCAGTCGGCGTTATTGGTCAATAATACCGCTCATAGACATCAATATAAATTACGTTGTATCGCAATTTAACGGCTACCTAATTATAACGATTTATTCTATCACATTTTTATTCATTTCAAAACCATTTTTATAAAGAAATATTATAAATCTTTTGTAAATTTACATATTATTACAAAAAATAATTCCATCAACTAAAATTTTTATTCCTATGATCCAGGGACAGTCTATGATACTTTCTTTTTTGATAATTTTGAAAATAGATTAACATATACTTTGTATGCGATTTGTGATATATTGAAATCGTGCAACGATTATTTGCTTGTGAAGTTGAATGAAAATGCCAAATGATGGAGAAATTATTGAAAGAAATATAAATAATTTTCAAAAAATTCAAGGACATATGATGATCGCAAGAAAAGAAAATGCAAATGAAACATATGAAAGTTTGAAAAGGGATGATTTGTCGTTAAAAGCGGTTTTGAAGTCTTTGGGTGTCAATCTGACTGATATTGATAGAATTAAAGAATAAAAGGGTGTACGGAAGGTATTTATCATTTACGATATAATTTTATAATGAAAAGAACTTATTTTCAGTTTAATACTAAAACAGCATAGGCACTATCATGCCTATGCTGTTTTAGTTCTTAAAATGTAAACTCAATTAAAATTATTTTTTTAAGTCAATACTTAAATTTGTATCAATAGATGTTGTTCCTGTAGTTGCATCACCTGAATCTAATGTTATAGTTTGATTACCCTTAATAAATACATCATTTCTGCTGCTAGATTTTACAACTTTCTTGCCAACTTTAACAACTGTACACTGAACACTGACAGATACTTTTAAATCAGCCTCTTTTCTTTTTCCAACAAAAGAACCACTGATTGGATCAGTTAAGGCTATAGTAATATCGCCAATTGTACCAGATTCCATTTTATCGATTAGCTTTTCAACATCCTCTGAAGAAGTACCTGTAATACATGTTGGACTTCCACCATTCGTTAAAACTGATTTCTGATATGTTTTATTTGCTATTGTATATGCAACATCAATTTTCATTACACAACCACTTGTTACATTTGGCTTAATACCACTTAAAGTTAATTCACCAAGAGCTCCTCCTGATACAGTATATGTGTAAGGAAAACTATCTTTATTTGTATCATCAAGTGCTGAACCTGTTGGTACATCAGCTTCTTTAGTTGCACTACCAGTTAAATGTCCTTTTGCCTTCACACCATCAACCGTAATTGTAACAGATTCGCTTGTAGTATTGTCGTTATTGTCACTACCATTCTGATCAAAGTTCGGCTTGCTTGGTGTTGTAGGATTTGTTGTATCCTGAATTACTGGAGGTGTAACTTTTCCATCGCCATTGTTATTAGCAATTGGTGTCTTGGAACCATTTGAGCTAATTAAATCAATGTTTGCCCCTGTCTGGTTCTTAATTACCAGCTCTTTGCCTTCTACTTCTTTGTTTGCTTTTACACTACTTCCTGCAGCGCCTGCTGTAAATGTAACGTTTACTACTGCGCTTAATGTAAGTTCTGTCTTAACGTCAGATGTTAAGTTTGTAGCTGCTGCTGTTGCTGCTACGTTTACTTTAATTGCTTTTGCAGTTGCCCCGCCGTTGATCTTGATGTCAGAACCAGCAAGTACATCCATCTGGGATACTTCGCCAGTACCCTGTACGTCTACGTTAAGATTTGTGCTAGCGTTCACTTCAACGTTATCTAAGGAACCCTGAACTTCCAATTTCATAACCTTATCTGCTGCAGCGCCGTTCTGGTCTAATTTTAATTTCGCTAATTTTGCAATAGCGTCAATTACCAAGCGTGCTTTTGGAGCTTTAATTACAATCTTGTTGCTGCCAAGTGCGCTTGCTGCTTTTTCAAACCATGTATCAGCCTTGATTGCCTGGATCTCAATATCTTTGAAGACTGCTTCGTTTGTAACTTCAGCGTTTGGAGCGTTAACTACTAATGTAAGGTTTGAATATGTTCCTGCTGGAATATCGATCTTTTCTGCTTCTGTTTCCAGAGTTAATTTTGTAAGATCTTTATTCGCTAATTTTGCAATCAACTCTTCTTGTGTGGTTGCCTTATCCTCTGTCTGAACCGGCGTTGTAGGTGTTGTAGGATCTGTTGGAGCCGTAGGTGTTGTAGGCGCCGTTGGATCTGTTGGAGTTTTCTTCTTTACAGTAAATGTACATGTCAGCTTCTTTGTGCCGGCTTTTCCATTCTTCCTCTTTAATGTAACTGTAACTTTGGATTTGCCTTTTTTCAATCCTTTTACAACTACATTTTTCTTTGTCTTTTTGTTAACCTTTACAACCTTAGGTTTTGCAGACACTGCTTTGGTAATTTTCCAATTTTTCTGACCCGCTTTGTTGAGCTTCAGAGTAAATTTCTTACCAACAGTTATTGTCTTTTTCTTTGCATTCAATCCTACTGTTGCAGCGGATGCAGTCGTAGGATTAGTTACTGCAGACAATGAAAATGCCATAGCAGCAGACAAAGTGACTGCAACCGCTTTTTTCATGAAATTCTTTCTCATCTTTCTCCTCCTTTTTTTACTCCTGTTGATTTTGTTTTGATAAAACAGGGTAATTGAATTTCGTAGCTATCTAAGTATACTACAATTTCTTAAAAAAAACAACCCCCTATATCAATTTATACTCGCAATCACTAAAGTCTGGCATTTTCCCGGCCCACAGGCGGAAATTGCTGCGAAATTGACGGCAAACGCTACCACTTGTGAATATCAATCCCCAAGCAGCTGCCAGCTATGTTAAAACAGCAAGTTCACAAAGCCCATTAGGACGCCCAGCAGGCCCCCCAGCCAGACGAGCGCATGCAGCTCTTTGCTAGATATTTCCATAATCATCTGCTCTAGCTGAGCCAAATCATACGCCTCGATCCGCTCTTCTACAATGCCCGCCACGTTGAATGCGGATACAAATTGCGTGGCCTTGTCCCGGACAGTACGCTCATACTGCTCCCATAACATCTGTTTTGCATCCGGTACTTTTTCTTCTATCAGCATCACAACTTCACATACCGGTTTGTCCATCCATTCCAGGTAAACCTGGTCAATATAAGAACCTACATACTCTGCGCCTTTTGTGACAAGCATCTGGTTAGCCTGTTCAATTACAGATTCCCGAACTGCATGCAAAGCGCCTTTTGCCATTTTATACATCAACGCATTCATATTTTCCCGCAGCTGTTCAAAGGCATGATTGACCAGTTTGCGCGCAACCTCTTCTTTTTGGCACTGCTCCACCAGATAATTACAGACCGATTCGCGCAGTTTTGCCTCCATAATATTTGCCTCGTCGGCATACTGGTGTATTTCCAGCAATTCCCCGCAAGTCGTCTGTATGGTACGCCAACGCGCCAATATTTCATCGTACTTTTTTTCGTACAGTTTTTTTATCGATTCTGAGGCCAACGCTTCAAGTATTGTATTTTGGTCCAGAATATAGTTGGAGATAACCTGTGCGATCGCACGCGCTATCCTTGGCTTTTCTTTTGGTATCAGCCCTGGCGTAAAGGGAAGGTGAATCCCAAAAATCCGAATTTCCTTATAAGGCCGAAACAGCATTTTGATCGCCAGGCTGTTTGTAATAAATCCAATAATTCCCCCGATCAACGGCGCGGTAATAAATTCAATATTCACAATATCCCTTTCTTCCGTATGTTTTGATTATTTTATATGATGAATTTCTTTTTGTATCCTGCTTGTCAGTATCTGGTAAATATAAGAATCCCGATTATTGTATTGAATTTTTTTCAGAATGTCAAGAGCGTTTCGGACAGCAAAAAACCCCGGATACCGGGGCTTAAAAGAGGCGCAGACCGGATTTGAACCGGTGAATCAGGGTGTTGCAGACCCACGCCTTACCACTTGGCTACTGCGCCATATTTGTATGCATTGAAAACTATAACAGCTACTAAATGACCCCAACGAGAATCGAACTCGTGTTACCGCCGTGAAAGGGCGATGTCTTAACCGCTTGACCATGGGGCCAGATGAGTCTGCCTGCCAAATTCTAACAGACGACTTGACAAAAGATATGTTATCACAATTCATATGATTTGGCAAGCAAAATTTATAAAAAGATAGTGTAACTTTATTTGGAGGGCATTTTTTCCTGTTTTTCCTTTTCCCTAACCATAAATCTTTTAATAGCATACAGCCGTTGCAATCCATCTACAACTATTAATTTATCATCTTTTGTGCTGTCAAAATAAAAGGTCGGCAATGGAATCTTAATAATCAGTGATTCTATTAACCGACTCTGTTGTCTCGCATTCCACAAATCAGGATGTCGCTGAAAATCTGGCTCCAACAAAATATCTTCATATCTTAATTGGTCAACTATATTAGAAATTACCATTGTCTGAGAAATAATATCCACATCTTTAGGGTTAAATGGTTCTATTATTTCTTCTTCATATATTTCAGAATATAACTGTTCTTCTTCTATCTCATCTCGTTTTGCTTTTTTTTCAGCAGACATCTACTTCTCCTCCCCTAATTATTATTACTAACTTTGCCATTTTATTCGTTAGTATACCATGTCAAAAATAAATCTACAATATTACCAAATAAAAGATGGAAGTATAACGATTGACTTATAAAAAATAAAACCTTGTATAAATCTAATACAAGGTTTTATTGCTTTAATATTACTAAAACCCGCAAACATAAATGTTTGCGGGTTTTCCAAACTCCCCGAGTAGGGCTCGAACCTACAACCCCGCGGTTAACAGCCGCGTGCTCTACCATTGAGCTATCGAGGACTATTCCTTCCCTGCACCCTCAAAACTTCATACAGAATTCCATCCACCTGCACTCCACACAAACTTCCC
>CASUON010000002.1 GCA_949457475.1 uncultured Lachnospiraceae bacterium | reverse complement strand
TTTACGCAGAATGCTTAGAATTTCTTACATCCCGAAGCTGGAACATCCGAGAGGGTTTGCGGCCTGGTTCCAGCGTCCGGGTAGCACAAAACCGAAAAACTGTTCCAGAATCTAACCGCCGGATAACAACCTATTATTTTTCTTTTTATAGTATATTCTGCATATTCCCACCCCGTAAAAAGCAACAACGGTATTTCTTGCATAGGAAAACTACAAAGTAATTGCTATAATAACTTCCCTGGCCGTTAGCTGATACGGAAAACCCTCTGGATTATACAAAAGGACAAATAGCTACATATAATAAAAAACAGCAGACATAATGGAATTCTTTCATTCCACTATATCTGCTGTATCTTTTTTCATTGCATAAATCTCCCTCTATCAACATCCGCACCCGGCAGTCTATGATAATCGCCAGAAGATTATTCATCATCACTGCCCGGCCCTTCAAATAGCGGTACATAAAACATAGGGATTTTACGCTTACCAAACGAAAATATAATAATTTTATAATCGTCCAGATCATAATATGCTTTACATCGGTGAAGCATGTAGTTTTTATATTTCTTATTCATACAAAAAATAACCTTTCGCGTTCAGTTTAGTTTTCCCGTCTTTGTAGTTGTTTTGAACAAATACGCGGTAGTTTTTTGTTTCTGTGATTTTAAAATCATGTGCTGCAGAACCAGTGGTCTCTACATAACGTGCATGACCTTCATGATCCATAATACCCAACCAATATACTTTATCGATAGGTTCTACTACAACAGCTGCACAAATTGTCTCACCATTTTTCACTTTATACGGCCCACTCACATGCCTCGTATTTGGGTTTACAATCCAGTCAATATTATAGTGAACACCAGAATCAATGGTCACAATATCTTGGTCTAAGGTAGATACTTCCTGCAAATCTTCAAAATTCAAATCTTCCACATCACAGTAATGTTCTACATATCCGTCGTCTGTCACAACCAACTTTTCGTTTTCTTTTGTCTGGCCTTCCGTACTCTGATAAATAAAATTATGTAAATCAGCTACTGTCTTGCCCGACGCAAAGATCGTCGTGGTAGACATTAATACAAATGCGGCCGTCAACGCCGCTGTTACTGCCTTGCCTGCTTTTCTTGCCCTTTGGTACTTTTTCATGAAATCAATTCTCCTAGATAATGTATTATCATCTTTATACAATGTTGAAAACAAAAATTTCTCCCTGATTGTTTTTTTGTGGTCTGGAACTAAATCTACGATTTTGTTAAAATACAGCTTTGCATCGTGCAGCTGGCCGGACATTTCAAGCGCCGATGCGTCCGCCATAAACTCACTCCACAAATTGACAATTCCAAGCAACACATAACAAAAAGGATTAAATACATGGAACATCAGTACAACCACAACGAGAATTTTACATTGCAAATCCTTGTGCTTAAAATGAGACAGCTCATGGAAGAAAATAATCTCAAGCTCCTCTTTCGTATAATCCCGTTCCGGCAATATTACCTGCGGATGCCTAATGCCTACTATCATAGGCATATCGATGAGTACATTTTTCTGTAAAGACAACTTCTCTTTCGGTATTTCAAGCACATCGCAGACCATTTCATAAGTATCTACAATATCGGGGTCATATTTCCTTTCGACCTCAATATTGTCCCGAAATTTTCTACACCATACTTTATTGTCTATCCATCGATAAATCAGCAGCACCAGGGCAATGATAAACCAAATGACTGAAATTACATGCAGGCCGCTTGTGATATCCTCTGTTCTCGAAAAAACAAGCATCCACACTTTATCTTGTCCTTGAAACCACACTCTATAAGCAAAAATTACTGCTACATACCCTATTGGAAGCATATACAGCAGGCATATCCAACGCAAAGATGTATAAATCATCTTTGGATCCACCAACATAAAAAAGCCCCGTAACATCCACCATACCAATAGCAGGAAAGTGCTTGTTACGGAACTGATCAGTACCGCAAAAAGTAACTGATTAATCAAGTTCATCAATCTTTTTCTTAAGTTCCTCCCGATCTGATTGGCTTAACATTTTTTTGCCAAATAATCCACAAACAAATGCGGACATACTGCCACCATTCCAAAACTGTATATAATCTTTCAGTACATCGTCTTTATATTCTTCTTTGTCAACGAGTGGCTGATAATAAAAACATCTTCCTTTCCGATACATCTTCAGATAATCTTTTTTTACAAGCCTTGCAAGGAAAGTTGAAACGGTTTGTGTCTTCCAATTTTTGCCATATTGTGTATTGACCATATCCGTGATCTCCTGCATGGATAAATCCTGCGTGCTGTCCCATACACATTTCATGACAACCTTTTCACAATCTGTTATTTCCTTTGCTCTCATACTCCATCCTTTCTGAACCACGCAACTAGTTTACTACAAGTGGCGGTTGCTTTCAATCTTTATTTGCAGCTATACTTCTGTTATACATATGCGAAGCTTTCTTACATTTTGAAAAATATAACCAAGTGTTTCTATTCTAGTATAGCCGAAAAAGTGCCGGAAAACAAGGGATTTTTCATGTTGCGCATTCTTTTTTTTTCCGTGCAAAACCCTTGTAGGCATTAGCACTAATCGCAAAAGCAATACAGATTGTACTAAAAAAAATACAATTTTCTTACCTAATTTTGTTCTAAAAATAACTATTATATTCTAATTTTTTAGTTCCCAATATGTAAACTATCAGACAACGTTTTCGTTAAGTAGCAGTAATATCTACTACAAAATACAAATGACCTGACGAAACAATTGCAAAACAACAATAATTCTTACTACAAAACACAAATGATCTGATGAAATAACTGCCAAATTGCAGTCGTTGCTGTTCCGAAAAACAAAACTTACCAACGTACCCGTATCCTTCCCGCATGCATTGTATAACATACGCGTCCGCTATTCCTTTCCATATTGGCAACCGCTTCTTTTCCAGGATGTCCATACCGGTTTTTTTCTGCGCAGGAAACAACGCAAATGTCCGGCAGCAGCCTTTCCAGCAATTGATCGCAATTGGAATACGACGACCCATGGTGCGCCGCTTTATACAAAGACACCGTAGGCACCGCACCGCCCGCTGCTAATCGTGCTTCTTCCTGGTTGGAAATATCCCCGGAAAAAAATCCACGAAATCCACAGTCTTCATACAGCAATACCAGGCTGGATCCATTCCGGTCGCTGCCTTGCCCACCATATTGGGGTGCCAGGCACGTAACGCATGCATTGACGCTACGCAGCATATCCCCCTTGTCCATATACCTTACCGCAACCTGCTGTTTTGCAAGTATTCCGGCCAGTCCTTCATACGCTTCATCCCGCACGACCCCCTTGGCAAATACAACCTGCCCGATTGGATACCCGCCCTGCACCAGCTCCCGTAAGCCGCTGATATGGTCTTCATCCAGATGTGAAACAAACCAGTAGTCAATTTCCGCCACTCCCTTTGCTTTCAGAAACGGCAGAATACGGTAAGTACCCGCCTGTTTCACATCGCTGCTCCCGCCATCGATCATTATATCAAGCCCGTCGCTTGTATGGATATAAATGCCGTCCCCCTGCCCCACATCCAAAACGGACACCTCCGCAGGTTTCGGATATGGAAAAAACAGCAACAGCATACAAGACAGGCAAGCCGCTATAAGCGGAATTTCGACAGAATTATTCACTGCCTTTGCATAAAATGCCAGAGGGTTAACATTCGCAAATAGCTGAATAGACTGGCTTTTTCCCACTTTCTGCACTTTTCTATGCAAATCCAAACAGCTGACATCAACAGCCGCACAGCTGGAGCTGTTTTCCTCTACCTTGTCTGCTTTTTTATATACTACCAGGCTGCAAACCGCCAAAATCAGATAATATCCCGCCATGCTCCACACACGAGGCCTCCCGACCACACAGATAGCCCCTGGAAACTGCAAGAAATAACTGCTGGCACTGGAAAAGTACCGTAACAGCATAGTACAGGCTGCCAGCGCCCACTGCGAAAGCTGCCCGCAGATCCTGCCTGCAGGCAAGAACAGATTCTCCGAAGTTGCCGCCACACATGCAACAATTCCCAATCCGCCCCCTAAAAGCCCGCTAAGCAACACAAACGCCATAAACGGCAGCACAAGCATATTCAACAGTACCGAATACACCGGAATTTCAAAATAATACCATGCCGTCAAAGGCAACGTCAGC
The DNA here is from genome assembly GCA_949457475.1 of uncultured Lachnospiraceae bacterium. Taxonomy (GTDB): domain Bacteria; phylum Bacillota; class Clostridia; order Lachnospirales; family Lachnospiraceae; genus Eubacterium_J. The sequence goes on along the minus strand of CASUON010000002.1, from coordinate 32,306 downwards.
ATCTGGATGCCAAGGCTCATATATACCGTTTCCGTCAGCCGAAACGCCGGACGAAACGCCGCGCACATTTCCCTGCCGAATAACACGCCCGCCACTGCCGCAAAGGAAAATTGAAACCCAGCGAGAAACAGCACGCATGGATTATATAAAAGCAAAGCCCCCGCGGCTACAGCCAGGGCATTCATACTGTCATACGCCCTCCCGCAGCATTCTGCTCCCAGGTATATACCAAACATAACGATTGCGCGCACGGTAGAAATCCCCATCCCCGCCATAATGCCAAACAGCGCAAGCAAGCTTATGGAAATAATACTTGACACGGCAAATGAACATCCCCTTTTTCGCAGCATACGGTACCCTGCCATCCCCAATATGGAAATATGCAGCCCCGAAATCGCAAGAATATGCGCAATCCCGCCCTGTCGGTACAATTCCTTCGTCTCCCCCGCAAGCAACGACTTTTCCCCTAAAATCATCGCGCACAAAACCCCCGCCTCTTCTTCCGGCATCCTGCTTTCATATACATGTAAAAATTGCTGCTGGATATCATACAGCCACCCCCTTATCCGTCTGCGGCTCCTATCCGCAACCTGGTACGTGCCGTCCTCTGCATAAACGCTCAACGTATAACCCTGGTTCTGATAGTAGGCGCATGCGTCAAAGTTCCCTTCATTACGCGCCCGGCTAAATAATTTAATGTTTCCTGAAACAGTTACCGTATTTCCGACCACCGGTTCTACGTCATCCACATACAAAATTACTTTCCCGGCCGGACGGATTCCCTGTGACGTCTTCAGATAACAGTCTTCTAAGTAAAGCACCCACTGCTGGGCAGGCTGATTGTCCACAAAAGATACCTGTCGAATGCTAGGAATTAGTTTATCTATATTTTCCAAAGATACCCGTGGAATATTAGGGATTTGTTTTTTTACAAATATACTTGGACATATCCTATGGAATTGATAGATCATTCCATAGGCATTTTTATATTCATTTAATATGGATGTTTGTATCAGATTGTGACGTTTTGTTTGAATGGCGTTTTGCTCTGAAATTTGACTTTTTATTGGAATAGCGTTTTGCCCTGAAATTTGACTTTTTATTGGAATAGCGTTTTGCTCTGAAATTTGACTTTTTATTGGAATAGCGTTTTGCTCTAAAGTTTGGCGCTTTCTTTGACTGGCGTTTTGACTTGAAATTTGATATTTCGTTTGAATGGCGTTTCGATTTGAGATTTGACGCTTTATTGATATGGCGTTTTGCTCTGAAGTTTGGCGCTTTCTTTGACTGGCGTCCTGCACTGAAATTTGATGCCCATCTTGACCGGATTCTCGAGCTGGAACGTTGCATTTGCTTGAAATGATTTTTCGAACCGCGGCTTGACGGCCGCCTGAGCTGTTCATCCGCCCTGCTGTCCTGTTTTGCGGCTTCGCTTCGCTTGACGGTTGTTTCCGCTGCTTTTTGATAATACGCCCCTGCACGGACACCGGCTCCCCATCTGATATACCCGCGAGCCTGCATTCCATTTCATCCGTTGCCGCATACATTCTTGCTACACCCGCCGCAAAAGCCAGGAACAAAAGCAACGCCTGGCGCAGCCTCACCAGCAGAGTTTTTTCCTGGTGCAGCCAGGCTAACGCCAATGCCACGAGGGCAAATAACGCTATGGCGGCAAGCAACACGCCCGAGTTCACCCGGTGCAGTTCAGGCTGCACACGGCCGGACTTTGACAAATAAAATGTAGTCTGCAACCCCGCCGCTTCGGCCTGGTATATTTCATTTCCCATACTTACGCCCTTTACTGTCAGGATGCCAAGCACAAATACAATTACAATCTGACACAAGTAACGTCTAATCATTTACTTTTGTATCCCCCTTTTCTTCTTTAATAATGACCGGCTTATTATCTTTATAATCTACAAGCTGGTAATCCGGCTGATACATCCTAGACAGCTCCAGCTCGTCACGGTAAGTCCCACTGGTATCGCCGTTGACGGATATCTGTACCTGGTCGATATTGGAAAGGGCTGCCAGGGAATTTACAATTGAATAAATGACGACCGGCTCTTTTATCTCATAGTTTTGATTCATAAAATTTTCATTCAGATTTACATAACATGAGCCGTCTACAACAGCAATGTTAATCAGCTTTGTTTCATCCGGAAATGTCTTTTTTGCCTCTTTATTCTTCGGCCCAAGGATCAGATGTTCAATTACAAGCTTTTCCATTGCAATATTGCTGTTAAAATAGACTTCCTGTGTTTCCTTAAGCAGCCTGTCTCCCTCTTTGTTGGAAAAATACAAATCAATCGTAGCATGCTGGTAAGAATTAATCTGTTCCCCTGGATTTTCCACAAAAGAATCAATCGTCATATTACCTACCACATCGCCCTTGCCATCCCGTAGCGGTTCGCCCCGGACGGAAAAGTGCACGCTTTCAATCCCATCAATTTGGGTCATCGTCTGCACAATGGCAAGGCGGCACAAAATTTCCGCAACCGAATCCAGTTTATCGTAAGCACGGTTAAAATCCAGGTTAAGGCAATCCTGTTCAACTTCCCATTCGTTGATTTCCACCCCCTGCGGGATCGTCCTTACATATTCCATAGAATCGGTATCTTTCGCAAGCTGATCTAAAAATTCCTGTATCATACCGTCTATCGACTCGCTCTGCGGCTCATATCCAACCTGCACAGTCCTCGTCTGCGCACTGTCCATATAGCTGATACTATACCGATATTCCTTTTGCCCGGAGCCGCAGCCTGCCAGTACGCATAATAGTACGCACATCCACGCAGCCGTCCATGCCGGCCATGCGGTACGTCCACTTGTTAGCATATTTACAAAAGCTTTCACAATTCCCGCGCATGTCCATACTGGCCGTGCGGCACGTCCACCTGTCAACCTTTTCATCTTCTTCCTTTCTGATTGATTAAATGGTCACCGTTCATCTGCGTCTGTCCTGCAGCCGAATTCTTCCGGCTCATCTTCTCCTTATTTGCAAAACGCTTGCTAAAGCTACGCGACGCTTTTATTCTCTCCGCTTGCAAGCTAAAACTACGCGACGCTTGCATTCACACTGTTTACAAACTAAAAGCTACGCGGCAACTTGATTCTTCCTGCCCGCAGAATAAATCTACCAGACATTTTTAGCCATCCTTGCGCACAACATAAATCAGTGGGATGCGGACGTTAAAAATCGTACCCTCCCCTTCTGTACTAAACGCTTTGATCGCGCCGCGGTGCATTAATATAACGCTTCTTGTAATTGCAAGGCCCAACCCGGTGCCGTTAATGCCTTTGGAATGGGATTTGTCTACGCGGTAAAAGCGCTCAAAAATACGGTCTAGGGATTCTTCTGGTATCCCCATCCCATTGTCCTCTACTTTAATGTAGAAAAACTGGTGATCTGCATTCAGCGAGACATGCACCCAGCCGTTTTCCGAATTATATTTAATCGCATTTTCAACCAGATTTGAAATTGCAAGCGTAAGCTTTACTTCATCCACTTCCGCGGTAACCGGACGGAAACTTTCTAACACAAGCTCTACATTCTGCTGTTTTGCAATCGGGCGCAGCCGTTTTAATATCAACTCCAGCAGGTCATTGATATTCAATGACGCAATATTTAAGCCGTCCGCTGCTTTGTCCATCTTCACAAGGGAAAGCAGGTCGGTAATAATCTTGTTTTCCCTGTCTATCTCATTTGTAATATCCTGCATAAATTCCTTATACAGTTCTACCGGCGCATTTTCCTGGACATTTAACGAATCCGCCAGCACTTTCATCGAAGTCAGCGGCGTTTTGAGCTCATGGGACACGTTGGAGACAAATTCCTGCCTGGAATCGTCTAATACTTTCATCCGGTGCAGTAGCTCATTCGTCCGTTCGCAAATCAGCTCCGTCTCAGAATACGAATGGATCATCAGCTCATCTTCGCCATAGCCGGCCTGGATTTCATCAATCGACTTCGACAGCTGGATAAACGGCTGCGCCAAAAGCGAAGACAACAGTACGGCCAGCACAATGCAGACGAAGCCAGCCAACAGCGCAACGACCAGACCAATCTGCCTTAAATAGGCAATATGCGTCTGCGTTACATCAGTAGAAACGCTGACCAGCATGACCCCCGTAACCTCGCCAGATGCTGGCTGTCGGACCGGCACTGCAACCTCAATAAAGCCATTTACCGCGTCATACTTGGATACATCCTCCCCCTTGATGCATTTTACCACTTCTTCCGAAATGATAATCTTATCCCTGTCAATATCGAACGTATCTTTGCGGATGTGGAAAGACTGGTCAATGACCAGCACCCTCCCATCGTAAATATTTGACAATTGTTCAAACTGCTTATTAATTGCTTCGACTGTAATATCTTCCAGATATCCATAGGCAGCGATCTGATCTGCCAGAATTTTGGACTGGGACAGAATATCCACCATCCTTACATTAATTGCCCGTTTTTCATAGCCACGGATAACAAAAAACTGCATCATCAGCATCGGCACGATTCCAAACAGCAGCAATACGAACAGCAGGCGGAATTTCAGACTTTTAAAATAATCACGGATTTTCTTTTTCCTCTTCATGACAACCCCAATCAACCATGGTAATAATAGCCCACACCCCACTTCGTATGGACATATTTCGGTTCACTTGGATTTTTTTCAATCTTTTCCCGCATACGCCTGACATGTACGTCCACTGTACGCACATCCCCCGGATAGTCCACGCCCCATACAAGGTTTAGCAATTTCTCACGACCGTACACTTTATTCGGGTTGCGCACCAATAGCTCCAGCAGCTCAAACTCCTTTCCCGTCAGGTTTACTTCCTTATCTTGTACAAACAACCGGCGGCTTTCACAATCCAGCCTCAGATCTCCGTCTTCAATCGTATTGACCCGCTCTTCCACAACTTTTTTCCTGCCAGTCCTGCGCATAATCGCCTTGATCCGCGCCTTTACCTCCAAAATGTTAAACGGTTTTGTAATATAGTCATCCGCTCCATATTCCAGGCCGAGTATCTTATCCATATCATCGCCTTTGGCTGTCAGCATAACAATCGGCACATCCGAAAACTCGCGGATCCGCTGGCAGATTTCCATACCGTCGATTTTGGGCAGCATCAGATCCAGCAAAATCATATCATAAATATTCGCGTTTGCCTTCTGCCATGCTTCTTCCCCGTCATAAGCACAGTCTACTTCCATGCCGTCCTGCTCCAGGCTAAAACGGATCCCTTTTACAATCAATTTCTCATCGTCAACGACCAAAACCTTCTTTGCCATGCCAACCTCCAAATTTCTTTCGAAATATTCTATATGAAGCGCCCGGGCAAAATATTCTGCCCAAGCGCCTGTTTTCTATTTCTTTGGTATTACGCAACTACAATACAGCTATTATGCCCTATTCTACGGTAATTGTATCTTTAATCTGTGCATACACGCCTTCCCCAATGCCATTTACATTCATAATTTCCTGCGTAGACGAAAATCCGCCGGTTTCCTGACGGTAGGCAATAATATTGGCGGCTTTCGCTTCGCCAATACCATTTAACGTCATAAGTTCGGCAGCCGACGCCGTATTTAGATTAACCCGTCCGACCGCGCCAACGTCCGCCTGCAGCGTACCGTCCGTCTCTAAGACGCTTTGCCCGGCCAAGCCCTTGTCGTCTTTTTGCGCCGTCCGTTGCTCCTTCTTGGTAAGTACCTCGATCATATCGCCGTCTGCAACCTGCTGCGCCTGGTTCAGCCCTCTTACTGACGCATTCTTTTTCAGCCCTCCGGCAAGCATTATCACTTCATAGATCCGGCTGCCCGCGGGCACCTCAAACACGCCCGGTTTTTTCACTGCCCCGCAGATATAGACAAAACAATTTTCTTGCATGCCATTGGCCTGCGCGTCCTTTGTCTGTTCCCCTGCAGCCTGTGATTGCTGGCGCTGCGCGCCTGATGTCTGCGGTTCGCCACGCTCTGTATCGGCTGCCTTCGGTTCCTGGGGCTGCATGCCCTTAGACGTGTCGTCTACCTGCGTACTGCCTGCAAGCGTTACATCCTCTGCATCCCTATCAAAATTCGCGTCTTCCGCCTGGTTTTCCTGTTCTTTTGCCTGCAAATACATCTGGTTTTTTGCCGTGCACCCACTTAATGCGCATACGACGCAAAATAAAACCGTGTATATTTTCAATTTCCATTTTTTCATATGCATTCTCCTTTTCACTCAAAATCGCTTCCTTATTGGAATCCTTTGGAATGTTTTGGAAAAAGGAGTCCCTCAATGCCTATCATTTTTATTCTATCGGAAAATTAAAGTGATTACAATAGAATATTAAAAAAAATACAAGCAAAAAGTGCTAAAAAATCTTTCCTAAATCGTTATGCCCTGGGCTTTTAATTTTTCTTTTAAAATTGCAAGCTCCGTTTCTGCACGTTTTCTCGCTTCTACTTCGCGTTTTCTCGCTTCTGCTTCCTCTCTTGCCTTCTCTTCTGCTTCTTCTTTTGCCATATTTATTAAATCATCGACTACTGCGCACATAAGCTTCACCCCTTCCCGTTCTTTTTTGAAATAGCCCATTGCCCTTGACAGCTCCGGGAATCTCGGTGTATCAACTTCTGTCTGCAAAAAGCATTTCATCAAACCGGCGATATCCGTCTTGTCATCGATTTGTGTATTTACAAATACCCTTTTTAAGCCGTCGTCCACATATTTGCCTGTCTCCCTCACCGCCGACTCTACATGGTATATCGTCCGGTTTCCCTTCAGAAAGTCGTGCTCTGACAGATACAATATATATACATCCGGCACGTCTCGAAAATCCACGCCAGAGCGTGTTTGAAAAATGCTTTCCGGCAGATGTGCGTCCCAATTTGCGGGAGATTTGCGCCAAATGAAGGGCGCATAGCGGGCTATGTAACCTGAATTTGGCACAAATATCACGCAAATTGGGGCGTGCAGATGGCGGGAATGATTTTTCAAATACGCTCTATGTCTGTAATATTCGCTGTAATGCAGGACGCATGGTACCTTACCCTCTTTAGGTGGTCGTCATTGTCTGCCTTTTGCACTTCAATATTGCACTTTCCCACCCCGGACAGGTCGCAGAGGGCATCCAGGCGTACCGAGCGGCCAAATAGATTCCGGATGCTGTTTTGCGGCGTTACAGCAATTACTTCCAAAGATGGGTCTTCCAGTATTATGCGCAGCATTTCCTGGACTACCAGTTTGTCTCCGGCTAGTTTTTGAAAAAGCACGTCGTCAATCGGCCTTAGCTTCTTGACGGCCCTGCGAATCGCCTGTTTGGTTACTGCCCCGCCTTTCCCTGCGCGTGCGCCTGTGCTGGCATCGGCTTTTTTTGCAATGACGCTAGGCTGATTCGTGTTAAAATTGTTATGGTTATCTGCTGTTATGTTTGTTGCTCCTTTGGGTGGATTATAGGAAACATCCTGTTTTTCTGTTTTATTTTCTATTTTAGGTGCACGATTTCTTTTATCTTCTGCCATATTAATATCCTTTCGAATGTACCTACTATATCATATTTATAGCGGTTTCTCAATGATTAGACACATTATTACAACAACCTTAGAGGATGGATGCAATTTCGCAAATATAAGATGCCATCGATATGGATATTCTGTATTATTATAAATACTTTTTGGGATAATATTACCCTGTCCTTAAACATAAATTTTCAGGTTTAAAAGTGAAGGATAATACTGGATTATCCGTTAATAGTATTATTGGACAATTCTTATCATAAAAATTTAACTGAAAGGAAACATTCATACATATGAAGCAATATATGGATATAAAACTACATTTAGAAAATGGTATTCAGCAATTTTCTGATATACAGGTACAAAATGCAGTTCATACATTAGAAAAATATATATCGCTAATGCAAAATAATAATCGCTTATTTGAAAATGGAATTAACCTCAAGATAAACGGCAGTTTTGAAGATGTTAGTTTGAAGAGGAGCACATTAATTGATAGCGAGATTCAAGACGTTAATTTTGGAAATGCTGCATTAACAGGTTCATATTTTTCAAATACAGGTTTATCTAATTCGACATTCTGTGAATCTAATGTACAATATTGCCAATTTATAAAAAATACATGGAAAAATATAAATGTTAAAAGCACGAACCTAAGCTATTCAAATTTTTATGGAGTCACATTTAAAAATGTAAATTTTAAAGGCTCTACTGTTGCGGAAATATTATTTGAAAGATGTAATTTCGAAAATTGCCTGTTTTCATCTTCTATGATGGAAAATACTGTATTCCTTTGTTGCACTTTTCAAGATGTTACATTTTCGAACTCAAATATTGAGTACATGGAATTAAAAAATTGTAATTTATCAAATGTCAGTTTCCCTATGTCTCAGTTTCCGTATATTTATGGGATATTTAATGCGCTGCCGGATAATAAAAAAGATATAACTTTGTCTGCAGATAATCAAATGATTACGATGGAAGAATATTTGGGATTAAAAGAATCATTTATTGTTTATTATACTTCTATAGAGGAATATTTTCCTTTGGCCAATATATATTTAGCAGAAAACAAAAAAAATCTTGCTTTTAATTCTATTGTAATGGGAATACGGAAATCTATCGCACAAAGAAATTTCAGAATGCTTAAGTTTTTTTGCAAACAAGCAAAACAAGGAAATATTTTTTCATATGATGTGTTAAAAAGATTATATACATCTATTGAGCAATATGTATCAGAACAGAAATTCAATATTTATGAACGGAGAAGTTTTATCTATAATATTGGCGAAATACGTTCTTCTTTATTAGACAGTTTTGATGAATTTCCTACTGCCAGAATTATTATGCAGACAAATATCGATTCTAAAGAATCAGAAAAAATGATGCAGTTTATCGAACATATTGATTCTTCCATCAATGATTTATGTACAAAGAAAATAAGTCATATTGAGATACGACATAATTCAGAATGTAATTTTATTGCATTTATTTGTGCTCATTACAATGAACTTATTTTCTTAGTCAATATGTTTCTGACATTTTCAAAAGTACATGATTCTATTCAGCAGAAAATATTAACACATCAGCAAATCAGGCTCAATCAACTGGAAATTAAAGAAAAAGAAGAAAAGTTAAAAAGAGCAGAAGAAAGAAGCGAAGCTCTTGAAAATAATAATGTACAATATACAGTTCAATATATTATTGATAACCCAACTGAGGAGTCGGATGAAACAGATATTCAGCTTTAATATACAAATTTAACCTAAAAACTACTAAATCAGACAAAGTTAAAAATGGTTTTCTAATGAATCAGGCAGAAAACCATTTTTAACAATTTCTAATATAGGCAGCTGAATCATATTATAACAATTTCTTTATTTTCATATTTTTCAGAAATAGCAAGTGTATTATTTTGACAATAGGTACAAGTTGGACCAAGTATCTGGCCATATTTCGAACAAATATTATAAATTTTCAGATATAATTCGTATAAATATTGACAGGACAATGGTATCAGATTTCTTAATGGTGTATGCTCCAATGGACGGAATATGGAAAGCATTGGCTGCACACCTATTTGACATAATTTTTCGATACCTGCTAATAAAGTCTGTTCTGGTTCCAATCCAATGATCACCATACTGCGTACATTTCCTTCTTTACCCCATAACATCACTGCTTTGCGTAAAGCTTCATAATAATATTCTCTGGGAATATAACCTTTTCCAGGCATATACTTCATAGCGGATTTTTCATCAAATACCTCTATATTGAATGCTATTTCAGAGATTCCGGCATTGTATAACTTAGAGATAATTTCAAGGTTATATGGCGGAAGGGACATTAAATAAATAGGTTTATCAGATTTATTTTTCAAATAAGCGGTTAATTCAATAATGTTCGAAAAATCACTTTTCGGATCATCGGAACCACCTCCTAATAATATATGCCGAAATTGTTCACCTTCCAAAAATCCATCAATTATTTCGCAAACAGTTTCAAAGTCATAAGATTGATTTACCGTTGGAAGATTGCAAAACTGGCAGCTTTTTCCATTTTCTTTATAGTAGCAGACAGGCCTGTAATTAATCCTTAAACGATCCATAGCTAAAAAAGCAGCGGAACTATAAAAAGTACCATTTTGGGTTTTTTTCTGATTAAGTTTACTTTCATAATAAATTTTTATTTCAGTGATTTTATGTTCAAAATAAAATAAAAGCAGTTTTTGATCATCCATATTTATTGTAAATGGACTAAAATCTGTAAAAGTAGTTTTATATGGGCAATTAATCACCAGATCATCCAATAAAATTATGTCGATTGCCGTAAAATTTGCTTCACGTATTTTTCCTATTTCTTCTATAAATGATAAAGCTTTCGATGAAATCTTAAGACCGAAAGTTAATAACATAATCTTTAGCTGAATCAAATTTAAAGGAGTTGGCAAAGTATATCCCGTAAAAAGTTCATACGTATGTATTTCATTGTGACAGATGCTGATAAGTGGACGTGAATAAACAGCTCTGAATAGATAGGCGCCTGACTCAGCTGTTACATCAAAATCATATCCATCTTTAAATATTCGATATTCAGGATACAACTCAAAATAAGTATGAAATATATTTTTATGAAAACTATTCAGTTCACGGCGCTCTTCATATGCATATGAACTGTAGGGTACATGAAAGGAAGGTATTGTTTTATCTGGTCCATGGTTCTTAAAAGCATTGATAGTTGTTTCATTTACAGACAATAAATTTTCGTTTGCCAGAGCAAAATTTAATATTGCAGTAGATGCCTGAAACCTTGGATTAATCTCACAAAAAAAGACACTATTATGAATGATCATAAAATCAATACCACAAATGCCACGATAATTGATATTACACAATCTTTTACAGATAAAGGATGCTTGTTTTTTTATTTGTTCTTGTGTTTCCCAGTCTAAGGAATTTGCCGCAATAAAATCACAGCCTTTATATAAAAGATTATTATTTTCTATTTTTATGATTTGTACTGAACTTGGATAAATGCAATAGTCATTTTCATAAATAACACAATGTACATTTATCGGGATTGCATTTGGATAATAAACAGAGATAATATACTGTTTAAATGAATCTAATTGATCAATAACTGATTCTTCATTATCTTTATTTAAAATGTATGTTCCTGCGCCTCCAGAAGAAATGGGAAGCTGAACAATATACTCATTTTTATGGCCTAAAATCTTATTCAGATGTTCTAAAGAAATTTCTTTTCCGAACATCTGAACATTTCCCAGCATTTGTATATGATCTTTAAGCCATAGTTTGCATAATATCTTATTATTAATAATTTTGAGAACGTCAAAATTATTAAGGCAAATAATTCTTTTTCGAAATCGTTCATCCAAAAAATATGCCAGAATCGGATTATAAAACATAAATTTGGCATTTTTATCTTCATCTAAAATTTGTTGCATTGCCATTTCGTAAAACTCAAAAAAAACTGGCGAATCTACGTTGTGATTCATACGGGAAATGCCCGTTTGTGATAATGATATATTTCCGTTTTTTCCATCACCAAAAAAAGTTACTGATCCTTTATATAAATTTTCAATTGTCAATAGATCGGATTTTCTTATACCTATCCAATATATATGATCCATGTATTTTACTCCTTGCTTTGATAAAAAGTAGTTACTTCATTCATAGACAGACGTGAACGGACAGATGGAAATTCATCCGAGCATCCGATACAAACTGCTGATACAACCGCATCATCTGTTCGCAAATATTTTACTACTTGCGGATAAGCATAAAAAATATCACAGACCCAAAGTGTTCCATATCCCATTTCAGTCGCCTTTAACAGCATATGTTCAATGGCTGCACCAATTGATAAAATATCTGTTGTTTCAATATCAAGAGCATTTAAATACCAATTAACACCATCTGAAAAACTTTCTTTATATTTCTTTTTACATGTAATAATTATAATGGCAGATGCCTGATGCATACTCTCTAGCGTATGGTAAGCTGCGTCTATATCCGGTCTGGAAATGCCTGCTTTTTTATATTCTTCTGATAAATTCTCAATTCCTTCAGCTACTTTTTCCAAAAGAATATCCAATTCTTTATCCTGAATGACATAAAAATGCCATGGCTGTCGGTTCTTTGCAGAAGGAGCAAGTATCGCGGCATTGATAATTTGTTTTATCTCTTGTGTATCTATTTTTATCTTTTTAAATTTTCGAATGCTTTTTCGATTGTTAATTGCATCCATCAATTGCATATTTATCCATCCATTCTTTAACTGCCAAATTTCCCCTTTTCAAATCCGGGAAATTGTCTGTATCTTTTTTAATTTTATTTTTTAACTTATCGAAACAATCGCATTCAAAGTTTGTTTGAAGAAATTGTTTCAGATATGTTTTTCGGGTTTCTATATTAAAATCACTCGAAAATTTTTGAAAAAATTTAATTAATTGCGGCCGACATACGGAACAGGCCTGTGGAGTCTGTGTTTTTCTTTCATTTGAGTATGTAATACATCTGTTTCCGTACCACGCAAAACAGACGTGCCTCATTTCATCATCAGATAATTCTGATAATAAATAAACAAGCATCCATAGAGATGGTTCAGTGATATAATTATTTTTATGCCACCATTCAAAAAGAGAATATGGCTGTATGTTTATAGGAAAAAGCACTACATAATCAGCGTTGTTGTTCAATGCCCAGCGTAAAGTTTTTAAAGCTTCTGCAAGCTGTTCCTTTTCTGATAAAAACGGAATTCCTACAAGTACATTAAGAGCTGTCAGCATTTTTTCAGTATGTATTTGCTTTATTACTGAATTCAACTCGCTTAACGGAATTTTTTTATTTAGTATATTTTCCTGAAACTCTTCCGTAACTGTTTCGAGACCCATTTCTATAGTAATTGTTTGATTTTGAAAAATTTTACGTATATTATGCAATTTTTGATTCGTAATACTTTTATAATGAGTCTCAATGTGTATCTCCTGCATATGGCTTTTGGCAATTCGTTCCATTATTTTATGCTGATAATCAGCTGGAATTTCCTGATCATCCAAAAAGCTTCCGGATGCACCGAGGAGTATCATATCACATTCTTTAAAATCTTTTGATTGGCAAATTGTCTCTAATTCTGATAAAATATCTTGTAATTTTGCAATTTTCCCGATACCATAATTGCACATAGTACAGGAACCCGCTGCACTATACCTGCACCCATTTGAGTGGAATGTAAGCTGGAGAAAATTATTTCTGCGAAATACAGTTATTATTTCATCAGGATTGTCTAATGGCCGGTTTTGCCGAATTAAAATATTCGCTTTTGACAATAATTTATTCATTCTATTCACCTGACTTATTTTTAATTATGGATTGAAATAAATAATCATGTTAAATCTGTCCAATAATACTATTAACGGATAATCCAGTATTATCCTTCACTTTTAATATTTATACTATTTTTTCGATATTTCTAGTATATTATATCATAAATCCAACTACATTCAACACTTTTTTTATCTTGTAATATCAATTTTTTCATTCAACCTCCAACAGCGCCCCATCAACATGCCAAATATGCATACGCTTTTTCAGTACCCACTCGATAATAATAATTACTACTTGTCCAACCGACAGAAATCACAATCCGCCACATATACGCTTTTTAACTCCCCTATACGATATATTTTAAAACAACACAGCTAAGGAGGACAACTATATGGACAACCTACATACACACATAAATAACTATCTGGAATACTGCAAATCCCAAAAAAGGCTGGACAAAAAAACACAAAAAGCTTACAGCATCGACCTGAAACAATTCTGTTCCATCATATCCACTAATAGCATAACCAATATTACGACAGGTACATTGGAAGATTTTATCGCAACGCTACATCAAAAATACAAGCCAAAGACAGTCAAAAGAAAGATCGCCTCCGTAAAAGCGTTTTTCCACTACCTTGAATACAAAGACGCCATAGACCGGAATCTCTTTAGTAAAATACAAGTTAAATTCCGCGATCCAGCCATATTGCCCAAAACAATCCCCCTCTATACCGTAGAGCAGTTTTTAACTGCAATCTATACATATCATACGGAGGCCAAAACAGCCTTTCAGAAGAAAAACGCGCTCAGGGATATCGCAGTAATTGAACTACTCTTTGCAACTGGGATGCGAATTTCGGAGTTATGTTCCTTAAAAATCAATGATGTAAATTTACATGACAGAAGTATCTTAATTTATGGGAAAGGTTCCAAGGAAAGAAAAATCCAGATTGGAAATGACGATGTTTTGCATGCTTTAGAAAAATATAGGACCACTTATCTGGCCGAAATGCAGAGCTGTAGCCATTTTTTTGCAAACCAGTCCGGCAGGGCGCTTTCCGACCAGTCCATCCGTAGGATGATCCGTAAATACACGTCCCTTGCTGCCATAGAACTGCACATTACGCCGCATATGTTCCGCCACACTTTCGCAACCTGCCTGCTAGAAGCAGATGTGGATATCCGCTATATTCAAGAAATGCTCGGGCACAGCTCGATTAATATTACAGAAATTTATACTCATGTCACAATGTCCAAACAAAGGGATATTCTGACAACAAAACATCCCAGAAAGGAATTTCATATTTAACACATACTATTTTACAATCCCCATTTTATTACTATAATAATTCTAATAATATACAATATCATATATAACACATGCCAAGGAACAGGCGGCTGCAGTCCAAAACGACACATCCTGCTGGCACGAAACCTGGCAGGAAAGTTTTGTCGCAAGCTTAATTTTGTACCCTACGGGGCATGCTATGGAGAATCTATCCCAAATTTAGGATGCATGCCCTCGCTACGTTGGGGCAGACCCTATCGGTCTATGTAGACTAAATTTGGGATAGATTCTCCGCGAAATAGTGAGTGCAGGGATTGAAATGCCGGTATCCTTATGATATTTTTATAAACAACCGGCTTCTCTGCCATTCCAGAAATTGTGGTTATTTATAAGCCGGCCATCAAACGCAAGATACAATAAGCTGCCTTACGGCATGCATTTTACTATACAAAATCTGGAGGAACGAAAATGAATCAAGAAAACAGCCGTTTTAAAATAGCCGTTGCAGATGACGATGTGCTGTTTGCCCGGAAAATCTGCCGGACCATCCAGGAGTTTTGGGACACGGATAAACCGGCGGTAAAAATTTATAAAAGCGGAACAGACCTTGCAGACTGCCTGAGGCAGGGCTTGCGGTATGATATCTATTTTCTGGATATCGAAATGCCCGGAATAAACGGGCTGAAGCTGGCTGAAGCTATTATGCGTCTTTCCGCGCAGTCCTATATCGTATTCATTACTTCTTATGAACGATACGCGCTTCAAAGCATAAAAATAGGTGCTTTTTACTATATACTAAAAGAAGAGCATGACAAGAAGCTGCATAAGGTGCTGCATAAAATCTGTATGGAAGAATCAAGAAAACGCCAGACAAAAAGCTTCCTTGTTGGAAATAGCTCTGCATATGAAAAAGTCTGCCTTGACGATATATTCTACATAGAAAGAAACGGCAAAGATGCCGTCTTTTATTGCAGCGGCGCCCAGTACGTGGAACGAAAGCCGCTGAAAACTGTTTTTTCGGAACTTCCCGAAACAGAATTTGCCTATATCAACAGCGGGCAGATTGTAAATCTTACGCGCATTGCGGAATTTCATAAAGATGAAGTAAAACTGGACTCAGGGGCCGTACTACACTGCAGCCGCCGGATGAAAAAAGATTTTGAAGCAAAAATGCTGACATTTTGGGAGCGTTTATGATGGACTTTTTTATGATGGACTTTTTTTATTATGGAAGTGAATTTATCAATACTTTTGTGAAAGCCTGCGCTACGCTTCGGCTCGCCTGTGCATTCCCGCCGTGCAGGAAAGAAAAGGAACGCCCTGCACCAGTAGTATCGGCCGCGTTTATCCCTGCGCTCCTGGGGAGTCTTTGCAGCGTTTATTTTAAGCTGGATCTTTTTTCACATGCAGCGTTTATTGCGAATGCCTTCTTGGCCGGCATACTGTCGGCCTTCCTGCGTCCCGACTCCAGAAAAACAGCTTTTTGCAGTGCATTCAGCCTTTGGGCGGCGCTGTCTCTCTTTGACCTGTTTTTGATGTCGCTGTGCAGCATCTTTATCGAAAGCTTCGGCGTAAGTGCTGACATACTGACCGCCAAAAATGCATGCCGCGGATCGTATCTTCTGATTTTTGCCGCATTTCTTTTATGGGGCCTAAAAATGACCCGCAAAAACCTATCCTGCAGCACCTCTTTGCAGAACGTATATAAAAAACGCCTGGAAAATCTGTCTCTCCCAGCCATGCTGCCCCTTGCCTTATGCGTCATTTACTTTCAAAGGGTCTATAAAAGTCTGATAGCGGAACGGCTGGTCATAAGCTGGATGGCATTCTTTTTTGCTGCAGCCGTGATTTTCGCGCTGCGGACACTGCAAAAAGAACGGGCAAGGGATCAACTGCTGCATGTAAGATTCCAGATGCTTGAAGATAATTACCAGTCCCTTTTAAAAGCACAGAAAGAAAAAGCCGCACTGATGCATGATATGAAAAACCACATGTCCGCACTGCATGATTTGATTATAGATGGCCAAAACCACGCTGCACTGGATTATGTGCAGCAAATCTATGGAGAGCTGGCACGCGGCCAAAGCCGCGTCTGGACAAACCACCCTATCTTAGACCTGATCCTAAACAGAAAGCTGCAGGATGCGCACAAAGGCAGTATCCGCGTCGAGCTTGAATGTGATGACATGTCCGGCTTAATCCTGCAGCCGGCCGATGTCTGTGCGCTGTTTTCGAATATCCTGGATAATGCAATAGAATCAAATTTAAGGCAGGACGCACCGTCCAGCCGCTGGCTGTATTTTTCATGCAAAAGGCAAAAACGCATGGCGGTTATCGTATTAAATAACCCTGCCAAAATAGAAATAAACCAGAAGAATGGAATTCCAGAAACCGAAAAAACAGATAAACAGAACCATGGATACGGAATGTACAGTGTAAAAAAAGTACTGGATCATTACGGCGGGCGCATGAACTTCCGTACAGAAGACGGCTGCTTCAAACTGACCATAGGCCTTGTCGGTTTTTCAGAAAATGTAAAACCTGCCGCAGTAAAAAACCGCCAGCATATCTTCCTTGAAAATGATATCTAATTAAAACAGCAGCATGGGCAAGTCACTGGAAAAACAAAACCAGTCGATACATAAGCCGTTTACGGCAGAAAAAAGACCGATAGCGGACAGATTCTTGATTTTCTTTTTTGCGAAGGTTATATTTTATATACGCGATATGTAATCTGACTGGTACTTTGAAATGAAAAAGAAATTCATGCGCCACAGCACTCTTATTATGACTATCATCAAAATTTTTTTCATCGTTTTATATCTTTTTTCATTTACTTACGGACGCTTTTTTATCAGCATCTTTTTCTTTATCTTAAGCATTGCGGATATATTTATGAAAAAAGCCGGGATGGTATTTATTGACTTATGCATTGCATTTTTACTCGACACCGCCATGAATCCCGCGCTTGAACTCTATTACCAGACTGAAAAAATACGTTTCCGCATTCTTGAAAGCCGGTATGAACAGGCTATAAAAGAAACACTTCCTTCACTCACTCATAATACGGAAGGGGAATGTATGGATATAAATTCCTATATTCTAAGTGACTCGGATATCCTCTGCAAAAAAAAGGATAATAGCGTAGCTATTCTTTTTACAACAGGGACTACCGGCAACGTAACAGGATATGCCTACTGTTCTGATGAAAATGCATTTCAGATGCTTGATGAATATGACTATTACGATAAAATAAACGAATGCTGGTCTGTTTTTAAAATGTATCCCTATAAAAGCACTGAAAAGTAATCTTTTTGCGCGCAGCTTTTCCCTCGTTTTGCCGAATCGCCTTGAACCGGCAAAACGCATGGACAAGCTAAAACATCTGTATCAATGCATCCATTGGATAAGTGCTGTCAATCAAAAAGTAGTCTGCGCCATACTGTTCTTAGTTTACCATATTACTGTATTTGCTGCAATTGACAGAGATCTCTGTACCAGTCCCTCATAAGACGATTTTTGTTTGTGTATCTTTTTAACAAACAAAACATATCGGATTTGCTGATTGCTTACAATGCGGGGCTGGCCGTGGTTGCACCAGAACAGCGTATTCCAGCCGTTCCCTTTCTTATTCAAGGCTCAGATTTTGCCCGTTTGAAGCAATTACATCCCGATACCAATGGAAAGATTTCTTTCGCAGGCGCTTCAGCGTCCCTTCCCCATTGTCATTTTTATCCACATAGATAAATCCATAGCGTTTGGACATCTCTCCGGTAGTTGCACTGATCAGGTCAATACATCCCCATGGCGTATATCCTATCAAATCTACGCCGTCTTCGTCTGCGGCGGCCATCATTGCCCGGATATGGCTTCTTAAATAATCGATCCGATAATCATCATGGACTGTTCCGTCCGCTTCTAATACATCCACTGCCCCAAGCCCGTTTTCTACCACAAACAACGGCTTTTGGTAGCGGTCATACAATGCATTCAGAGTAATGCGCAGCCCCAGCGGATCAATCGGCCAGCCCCACTGACTGCATTCCAGGTAAGGATTTTTCGCAGAGGCAAATACATTTCCACCCGAAGCCTCCCCCTGGCCATCTGTGCGTACACAACGGCTGTTATAATATGACAAAGCTACAAAGTCTACCGTATTTTTTTCCATAATTTCAAGATCCGCATCCTGCATTGCAATCTGTATTCCCTGCTGTTCCATGTATTTTACCGCATATGCCGGGTATTTCCCCCGTACCTGCACATCCGTAAAAAAATAATTCTCCCTGTCTTTTTTCATACTTTCCCAGACATCAACCGGATTGCAACTGTAAGGATATACACTTCCCGCCGCCAGCATACAACCTACCTGGGCGTCCCGGTTGATTTCATGGGCAAGCTTTACTGCCATTGCAGATGCCGCTAGTTCGTGATGGGCGGCCTGGTATTTTATCTGTAGTTCATCCCCGCCTTCTTCCAGACGGATTCCTGCCCCCATAAATGGCAGATGCATCAGCATGTTTATTTCATTAAAAGTGATCCAATACCGAATCCTGCCTTTAAAATGCCGTATCACTGCATCACAGTATTTGAGGAAGAATCCGATCATTTTACGGTTTTTCCAAGAACCATATTTTTCCACTAGGGCAATAGGCGCGTCAAAATGGCATAAAGTCACAACCGGCTCGATCTGATATTTTAGCAGTTCATTTACCAGATCGTCATAAAACTGCAGCCCTGCTTCATTTGGCTCTGCTTCTTCTCCCGTTGGAAATATTCTGGACCAGGAAAAAGAAAACCGGTAGCATTGAAACCCCATCTCTGCAAACAGTGCAATATCCTCTTTGTAATGGCTGTACATATCGATGGCTTCCCTGCCCGGATAGCTGGCGTTTTCCGGCAGTTTCCGATAATCCTGCACACCTTTCATAACCGGCATACGGTCTGCGCCGTGAGGAATGACATCCACAATTGCCATTCCCCGTCCACCTTCTTTCCAGCCGCCTTCACACTGGTTCGCCGCTGTAGCGCCGCCCCACAAAAAATCTTTCCGCATAGCAATTCCTTTCTTTACATAATTACTTTTTCTGCAATTGATTTAATCCTTTTTTCCTGTTACGATTAGTTCGTCTCCCGGCAATATGTGCCTAGCGCCCTCTATCGGATTTACAGTTCCGGTATCATCGGGGTTTGTTACCAGCACAGGAGTAACCAATGAATACCCGGCATCCCGAATCAGCGACATGTCAAATTCCAATAGTTTTTGTCCCTTTTTCACATAATCGCCGCCAGCTGCATAAGCCTGAAATCCTTTTCCATTCAACTGTACGGTATCCATCCCCACATGCATTAGCAGTTCAGCCCCATCGTCTGTCATCATGCCGACCGCATGGCCGGTTGGAAAAAACGTGGAAATCGTTCCGTCCGCAGGCGCATACAATACGCCCTCTTCCGGCAGTATAGCAATGCCCTGTCCAAGTAAGCCAGAAGAAAATGCTTCATCTTCTACTTCTTCCAGTTTTATCGTTTTGCCTTTTAGCGGGCTGTAAATTTTAATCCGCCCTGCTGCGTGCTTTGGCGTCTCCTCATTTGAACCTACGTTACTTAAGCCGCCTGAAGCGCCGGCTTCTCCAGTCAGCCTGCCCGTTCCCGCTGCTTTCTCATCTTGATAGAAAAGCATAGTCAGAATGAAACCAACGGCCATGGAGATTGCAATTCCTGCAAAAGCCACCAGAATATTCCCCATACTTCCATCCGGATTCATCATATTGGGCAATTCAAAAATCCCCATTCCCCCTAAAATGAATTTTCGAAAATTACAGTATCCGTAAAATGCGCCCCCAATACCGCCTGCAATACAGCTGATAATAAATGGTTTTTTCAGCGGCAGCAAAATACCGTATATTGCAGGTTCCGTTACACCAAAAATACCGGATATAAAATTAGGGATAGCCATTTCTTTTAATTTTCTATCTTTTGTTTTGAAAAAGATTGCAAGAACCACAGCTGATGTCGCAAATGTACAGGCAAAAAACGGCATCATCACATTATCGTATCCCAGCGTCTGCACATTATTGATATAAACAGGGATAAATCCCCAATGCATACCAAAAATTACAAGTATCTGCCAGGTAAACCCTACAATTCCTCCTGCCAGCATCGGGCTGACACCCCGGATTGCCAACGTAAATTCAGAGATCAGAGTAGAGCCAAACGTTGCAACCGGTCCAAGCAGACACACGGATATCGGAATCGTTACAAGCAATGTCAACATAGGAACAAAAAAGAACTTCACCAGATCTGGTATAAACTTGCTGAACAGTTTTTCACATTTTGACGCAAACCATACGGCAAGGATTACGGGTATTACAGTACCTGTATAATCCACAGAGATTACCGGTATTCCAAAAAAATCTATGTATACCGGAGAATGGAACATTGTTCCTTCCAAAATCTGGTACAGTGGTTCTGCCCCCGCCGATAACGCACTGGACTGTATTCCCGGATAACACATAGCTGCTCCAACTGCAAGTCCAAGCATCGGCTTTAATTCAAATTTCTTCGCCGCAGTATATCCCAAAAACAGCGGTAAGAAGGTAAATAGTGCATCTCCAGCCGCATTAATGATCAAATACCCGCCGCAGTCCGCACTGTATATTTCAAGTGTCACAAGCAGTGTATTTAACCCTTTCAGCATGCCGCATGCCGCCATAATGCTTAAAATCGGTTGAAAAATTCCGGATACCATATCCACGGCCCGGTCAAGCAGCCTTCCAGACTTCTTCTCTTCGGAAGCCTTTGTCCCATCCTTTATGTCAAGAAGCTGTATGACATCCTCAAATACTTCCGGCACATGATTTCCAATTACCACCTGGTACTGGCCGCCGCTTTTCATAACAGTAACAACCCCGTCCATATCTTTTAGCACCTGGTCTTTCGCGATACCTTCGTCTTTTAATGTAAAACGAAGTCTTGTAATACAGTGAACCAATCCTGTTACATTTTCTTTTCCGCCAACATTTTTCACGATTTCTTCTGCCAGCGTCTGATACTTTCCCATCTGCTTTACCTCCTTTATTTTTATCGCAGTTCATTTACTGCTACGACTTTAACATAGCGGAAATGTTCTCTCAATACGTTACAGGGCAATAGGTCTGCCGTTACAAAAAAGGACAGAAAAATACCGCTGTTTTTGTAACAGCGGTTCAATTTCTTATCTTCCTACTCTTTTTTGTCTTCCTCACAGCCTGCCTTATCTAACAGCAAATCGTTGTGCAGCAACATTTTCAGGGAAGATTTCACATGCTCATTATAATGGGAAGCCAAAAGCTGTGAGAAAAATATATCCAGTACATATGTAGTTGCCGAAAAAGAAGTGATGACATCAAGGCTTAACAGTGAATCCCGGTTAGGAATCTCAACCGCTTCATGGCACCATTTTCTAATGACTTCATTGTGCGGCCCTATAATACCCACCACATAGTTATTGGTCGCCTTGCGCAAATACTCAGCTGCACGGATCATTGTCCGGTTCGCACCGGTAAAGCTAATCAGGAACGCAATCGTCTTCTTGTTACTCCTTGCCGCCAGATAATGCCCGTTGATGCTTTCATAAGCCGAACTTTCCATGCCAAGTGTGGCAAATTTAAATGAAGCCGCCTGCGCCAGGATATAACTGATTCCGGCGCCATAAATATCAATGCACTCAGCCCTCTGCAGTACACAGTTAATCCGGTTCATTCTGTTTTTATCCAGAGTAAGCCGGGTATTGGTCACCGCTTTGTCATAAATGAGCGGGAGCGTATTTATAATATCCGTATAAGTACTTTCCTGATTGATCGGTTCCCCTTCAAGCAGCCTGGATAGCCTGTTTTTCTGACTGATCTCTTCCACAAGCTTTATACGCAGCTCCTGATATCCTGTAAGCCCCAGCTTCTGACTAAGACGCACTACAGTTGCCTTGCTGGTGAACGTGGCCTTGGCAAGCTCTGCAGAAGACATCCCCGGAATCTTGTCTGAATTCTCCAGGATATATCGTGCAACTTCCTTTTCATGATTCGTAAAATTTAATCCCTGCTTCAGTTTTTCAAACAGCATGTTCCCTCTATCCTCTGTCTGTGCAAGCCACTGCTTTCCATTTACATCAAATGCTGTACTAAGTAGTGGTGTTTTCCTCTTTCAGTTTTTTCAATATGACCTGTATAGTCAATTATCCAGCACGCGCCCCAGTTTCTTGCACATCTGGTCTACATCCGCCTGTGTAATTACTAATGGCGGCAGCAGGCGGATTACGTCGGCGCCCGCCGTAAGAATGACCAGCCCTTCTTCCAGCGCTTTTGCAGCAATCTCACCGACTGGTTTTTCGGATACGAGCCCCTGCATCAAGCCCATTCCGCGGCGCGCCGTCAAAAAGTCACAGCCCGCTACGATTTCTTCCAGCTTTTCTTCCAAATATGCCGATACCTGCTTTACATGTTCTAATAGATGCCTGCTTTCAAATATGTCAAAGACCGCGCTAACCGCCGCTTCTACAAACGGGTTGCCCCCATAGGTCGTACCGTGGTCCCCCGGCGCCAAAGACTTTTGCGCAACGCGCTCTGTCAGCAGGAACGCGCCGACCGGAACGCCGCAGCCGAGCGCTTTTGCCGTCGTCATAATATCCGGTTTTACGCCGTAGCGCTGCCATGCAAACATTTCGCCAGTACGCCCCATTCCGCACTGGATTTCGTCTAGTATCAAAAGGCTGCCGTTGGCGTCGCATAAGCTACGCACACCGTTTAAAAACTCCGGGTCAGCCGGATAGATGCCGCCTTCTCCTTGGACTGTTTCCAAAATAACCGCGCACGTGCGTTCTGTCATCAGGTTCTTTACGCTGTCCAAGTCGTTGAAATCCGCAAACCGCACGCCGCCAATTAACGGCTCGAAAGGCTCCCGGTAATGCGCGTTGCCAGTTACGGAAAGCGCGCCAAGCGTCCTGCCGTGGAACGAACGGTTCATGGCAATGATTTCATGCCCGGCGTAGCCGTCTTTTGTATATGCGTATTTTTTCGCCGCTTTTATTGCCCCTTCTATTGCTTCCGCACCGCTGTTTGTAAAAAATACGCGGTCCATGCCGGATGCGCGTAGTGTTTTCGCCGCCGCGTCCGCCATCCTTGTATTATAATACAAATTGGATGTGTGCAGCAGGCGGTCTGCCTGCGCTTTGAGCGCGTCCGTATATTCACGGTCATGGTAGCCAAGCGCCATAACGCCGATCCCAGACGCAAAATCGAGGTATTCTTTCCCCTGTTCATCATATAGGCGCACACCCTCCCCATGGTCAAAAATAACAGGGAAACGGTTATAAGTATGCAGGATCGCCTGCTCAGATTCGTTGATATATGCCTGCTTATTCATGGTAAAATTTTGCCTCCTGATCTCCCAAAATTGCTGTCCCGATGCCTTTGTTCGTAAAGATTTCCAGCAGCAGGCAGTGTAAAATCCTGCCGTCTAAAATATGTACGCGGGATACGCCCTTTTCAATCGCCTCAATACAGTTGCCCAATTTTGGCAGCATACCGCCGCCGATCATGCCGCCCGCAATCAGCTCTTTTGCTTCTGATACGGTTAATTCCGAAATCAACGTCGCTTTATCCTCCGGGTCTTTGTATACGCCTTCGATATCCGTCAAAAACGCCAGCTTTTCCGCGGATACCGCCTTAGCGATCGCACACGCCGCGTCATCGGCATTAATGTTGTAGGTATGGTAATCCTGATCCATTCCAATCGGCGCAACAATTGGCAGGAAATCTTTTTCCAGCAGGTCATACAATATTTTTGGGTGCACTTGCTTCACGTCGCCTACAAAACCGATATCTTCCCCGTCCGCGTACTTTTTTTCCGCAATTAACAGGTTTCCGTCTTTGCCGCTGATGCCTACCGCTAAAACGCCCAGCCGCTCCACCAGCTGTACCAAAGACTTATTGACCCTGTTTAATACCATTTCCGCAATTTCCATCGTCGGCTCATCGGTAACGCGCAGCCCGTTGACAAATTTTGGCTCCATGCCTGACTTGGCCACCCATTCGCTGATCTCCTTGCCCCCGCCGTGTACGATGATCGGCTTAAATCCAACCAGTTTCAGCAGCGTTACGTCTTCAATAACGCTGCGTTTTAAATCTTCATCCAGCATTGCGCTGCCGCCGTACTTCACAACTATAATCTTGCGGTTAAACCGCTGGATATAAGGCAGCGCCTCTACGAGTACGGATGCCTTTTTTAATAGTTCCTCCATCATGTCCTGTTCCAACTTTTCTTCCTTCTTTCTGGTGTATTTCCTTGATACTTGTTCTGTTGCTTTGATGCTTGTTCTGGTTCCTCGATGTTTGTTCTGGTTCCTCGATGTTTGTTCTGTTGCTTTGATGCTTGTCCTATTTCCTCGACGTTTGTTCTGACGCTTCGATGCTTGTTCTGTTTTCTTGTTGTTTTCGTTGTAATATAGTGCCCATTTTGTACTCCAAGGGACATATGTTCCATTTTTTATCGTATTGGCACATTTTATATTTGGTTAAATTCTGTAATATTAGCGTCATTTAAAGTAAAATCATAATAATTCAGATCTTCCCGAAACGTCCATCCGACACGTTTCCAAAACTGGTTGCCGCCTTCGTTTTTCTTAAAGGCGATCAGGGAAACCTTATTAATCTGCTCTTTTTGCAGCGCTTTCATCGCAAACACAGCCATTGCCGTACCGATCCCCTGCTTGCGGTAATCCTCATGGACACATACATGGTAAAAACAGCCCCTCCTACCGTCATGCCCGCATAAGATTGCCCCGACCACGCGGCTTTGATCTACCGCCACAACGCTGGTCGAAGGGTTTCTTTTGAGAAACCGCTCTACCCCTTCCCTGGAATCATCGATCGAACGGATGCCAAACCCGCGGATTGTCTTCCAGAGCGCATAGACCTGCTGGAAATCCTGCATATCCATCTCCCGTACCTGTATCTTCTGCTGCATTTTATCATCCTTCCTTTCCCTGGATCGTACGTTTGCCCATGTTATAATATCCTGTCATTCATTATGGAAACAGCGGCGCAAATTCCAGCCCTTCGGTTTCCGGCAGCCCAAACAGCAGGTTCATATTCTGCACCGCCGCTCCGGCAGCGCCTTTTATCAGGTTGTCCAACGCCCCCATCATAATAACGCGCCCCGTACGTTCGTCAACCAGGAAATTAATGTCTACAAAATTACTGCCTTCTACCCACCTGGTTTCCGGAAATACGCCCGGCTTTAAAACGCGCACAAACTTCTCGCCGCCATAATACGTTTCATAGACTGCCCGAATCTCGGATTCCGACGGAAAGCTGCCGTCCGCGCGCCTAGCAAGCGATGCGTATGCGGTCACCAAGATGCCGCGGTTCATCGGCACCAAGTGCGGGGTAAAATTAATCCGAAACGGCTTTCCGGCCGCATAGCCAAGCTGTTCCTCGATCTCCGGCGTATGCCTGTGCGTGGCGACGCCATATGCTTTGATATTCTCATTTACTTCGCAAAACAGGTTGTTGACCTTGGCGCCCCTTCCGGCGCCGGACGTCCCGCTTTTTGCGTCTATAATCAACGTATCCGGGTCGATGATACCCTCCTTTACAAGCGGATAGGCCGTCAAGATCGAACAGGTCGTATAGCAGCCTGGATTTGCCACCAGCCTTGCCGCCTTTATTTTTTCGCGGTTGACCTCGCACAGCCCATATACCGCTTCTTCTATAAACTGCGGGGATTTATGTTCAATCTGATACCACTGTTCATAAACGCGCACATCTTTTATCCGGTAGTCCGCGCTTAAATCTACAAACTTTGCCTGCCGCAAATATTCTTCCTTCATCACAGAAGCCAAAAACCCCTGCGGCGTTGCCGTAAATACGACGTCCGCCCGGCCTACCAGCTCATCCATACGGTCGTCCAGGCAGTCTCCTTCGATCAGTTCAAACATATTCTGATAAATCGATGCATACGGTTTGTCTATATAGCTCCTAGACCCCAGCCATATGATCTCTACTCCTTTATGTCCATACAAAATCCTTGCCAGTTCTGCCCCGGCATATCCGGTGGCGCCTATAATGCCTGCTTTAATCATAACGTTTACTCCATTTCCTGTTTCTTATTCTTTTTTTAATGTATACCTTTATTTCTTATTTCCTTCTATTTACTATTTTTTCTTGCTATTCACTTTTTCAAAATAGCCTCCTCTGCCAGCCCCATCCCATACTACTGCAGGCTTATACAGTAACAGCTTTCTCCATACTAATATAAATGCGCAAAAAGTACAAGTAGTTTATGCCCTTTTTTCTTCATTTTTGCATATTTATTCATTTTGTTCATTTTTTATACATATGCCCCACTATGTATTGTCTATTTTACCGCCCCCAGCGCGTGTTTAAAAAATGCTTTCCAACAGATGTGCGTCCCATTTTGTAGGAGATTTGCAGTAAAAGGCGCTCACGTTTTGGAATTTTCCCCAAAATGAATATTTATAAATATAATTCGTATATTTTTTCACTTGCGTTCTAATGCCAGGTGTTGTATATTACTGTAGGAGCTATTTTTAAGAAAAGATACGAAAAAGAAAGGACAAGATACCGATGAAAGAAAAAGTAATTCTGGCATACTCCGGCGGGCTGGATACGACCGCGATCATTCCATGGCTAAAAGAAAACTACGATTACGAAGTCATCTGCTGTTGCGTAGACTGCGGGCAGGGCAACGAGCTGGACGGGCTGGAAGAACGCGCGAAATTATCCGGCGCCGCAAAACTATATATTGAAGATATTACCGATGAATTCTGCGACGACTACATTATCCCATGCGTACAAGCCGGCGCCGTATATGAGAACAAATACTTGCTCGGCACCTCTATGGCGCGCCCAGGGATTGCTAAAAAACTAGTAGAAATCGCCCGGAAAGAAGGCGCTGCAGCAATCTGCCACGGCGCTACCGGCAAAGGGAACGACCAGATTCGTTTTGAGCTTACGATCAAAGCGCTCGCCCCTGACCTTAAAATTATTGCGCCGTGGCGCGATGATAAATGGACGATGGATTCCCGTGAATCTGAAATCGCATACTGCAATGCGCACGGCATCAACCTTCCGTTTTCAGCGGACAACAGCTATAGCCGCGACCGCAACCTATGGCATATTAGCCATGAAGGGCTGGAGCTGGAAGACCCTGCCAACGAACCGGATTACAGCCATCTGCTCGTACTCGGCGTAACCCCGCAAGAAGCGCCGGACGAAGCCGAAGCGGTAACGATGACGTTTGAAGAAGGCGTCCCAAAGACATTAAACGGCAAACAGATGAAAGTATCTGATATTATCCGCGAGCTGAACCGCCTGGGCGGCAAACACGGCATCGGGATCGTCGACATTGTGGAAAACCGCGTAGTCGGCATGAAGAGCCGCGGCGTATACGAGACGCCTGGCGGAACGATCCTGATGGAAGCGCAAAAGCAGCTGGAAGAGCTTGTACTAGACCGCGCGACCATGGATGTAAAAAAAGACATGGGCAACAAAATGGCGCAGATCGTATACGAAGGCAAATGGTTTACGCCGCTACGCGAAGCTGTGCAGGCATTTGTAACGTCTACACAAAAATATGTAACCGGGGAAGTGAAATTCAAACTGTATAAAGGCAATATTATAAAAGCCGGCACTACCTCCCCGTATTCCCTGTACAGCGAATCGCTCGCCAGCTTCACAACCGGGGAGCTTTATGACCACCACGACGCGGAAGGGTTTATTACGCTGTTCGGCCTGCCGTTAAAAGTGCGCGCAATGAAGCTGCAAGAGCTTAACAAGGCCTAGTACTCCATCCGGACAGAAATCAGAGTAAGGAACTGCCTGCTCCGCACCACTGCGTCGTTAAAATTTCTAGTCGATGGAACCACATCGCCGTCGAAATTTTGCCTAGCATTGCTACGAACCAGACAGCTTCTTACTTTAATTTCTGTCTGGATGAAGTACTAGCGCATGTTTGAAAAATACTTTCCGTGATATTTGTGCCAAATTCAGGTTATATAGCCCGTTAGGCCTGCCCCAGCGTAGCGATGGCATGCGCCCTTCATCCTGATACATTAACGCTTGCCATACTAACTGGGACTGCTTACGCAAGCGTTTTGACAGACATATACGCAGGCGTACTGTGAATGATAGAGGATAACTATTTTGGGCAGCCTATAAAAGCATACACACAAGCAACGTTTAGATAAAGATAAAGATACAAATAAAAATAAATGTTGCTGCAAACAGCCGGATGGCGGAAAACTTTCCGCCATCCGGCTCTGCTTTACGCTAAAATTTTCTAGGTGCGAACTTTGCACGATTTCCAGCCCTGCCGGAAAACAACCTAATATCCTGTCGTATATGCCACGCATCGCATATCATGCAAGTTGCACGCACTGTTCCAACGCTTCGATCCCCGCACAGATTTTTTCTTCCGGCAGATTCCCAAAGCCAATCAGCATCACCGGGTTGAGGGTATTTTTCTTGTTCACAATCAAGCATTCGCGAATCCCCTGGATCATTATTCCGCGCGCCTTCGCGCGCCTGAGCACCTCCTGTTCTGACAGCGGGCAATTTAATTCTACGGCAAGGTGCAGCCCCGCATGGGCGCCATATATTTTGCGCACCCATTTCCTGCCTTTTAACAACTGCAGCAGCAGGTCATGCCGGCCTTTATAAATCCTGCGCATTTTGTTTAAATGCCGCCCAAAGCCGCCGTCCTCGATAAATTTGCAGACGTTCATCTGTATTAGCCGGGACACGGTAGAAGCATAAAACCCGCATTTCCGATGATATATTCGGAGCAATTCCTCTGGCAGCACCATATAGCTGACCCGGATAGACGGCATAATGCTGTTGGAAAACGTGCCAACATAAATGACCCGGCCCTGCCTGTCCATGCCCTGGAGCGACGGTATTGGCTTTCCCTTGTAGCGGAATTCACTGTCATGGTCGTCTTCGATAATATAACAGCCCGGGCGCTCTTGCGCCCATGCCAAAAGCTGCAGGCGCCGTTTGAACGGCATGACGCTGCCAAGCGGAAACTGGTGGGACGGCATAACATAGGCGAGGGAGGCGTCCTTCCGCGCAAGCTCTTGCACCAGCATCCCGTCCGCATCCATGGGAACGGCTTGCATTTCATAGCCCATATTCCAGAACGTATGATACGCCTGCGGATAAGTAGGGCTTTCCATTGCCACTGCCCCTGCATGTCCCAAAATCTGCCCAAGCAATAGCAGCAGGTATTCGTTTCCGGCCCCTACGACCAACTGTTCCGGCATACAGCATACGCCCCTTGCCTGGTAAAGATAATGGGCAACCGCACGGCGCAGCCCGTATTCCCCCTGCGGGTGCCCGGGCAGCAGCAGTTCATGTTCAATTTCCAGCATCGCTTCTTTCCCTGCTTTGCGCCATGCGCCGTAAGAAAACGCTTCGCTATCAATCTGCCCGGGCAGCATGTTATAATTACATGGCCAGTTCCCGTTTTCTTCCGTCTTTCTTTTTTCGGCCGGACGGGGCCAGTTTTTTCCTAAACAACGGCTGTTACTGTCTGGTATATACGCTCCCCGGACCGTTTCTTGCGTTTTAACTAACATTTCGGGCGCCAGGTCATACAGTCCCGCAACGTCGCATACATAATACCCGCTCCCCCGCTTCGCCAGCAGATAGCCTTCACTGACCAGCTGCCCGTATGCCGCGTCAACCGTGCTCCTGCTTACTTGTAGGTTTTCCGCCAGTATACGCGCAGACGGCAGCCTCTCCCCATGGGAAAGCCTGCCGCCCATAATATCCTGTTTGATATGTTCATAAATCTGCTCGTAAAGCGCTGTTTTTTTGTGTCTGTTAAGGCTGATTAACAGTTCATTCACCCTTGCCTTCCGCCTCCTCTTCCGCTTTTTTCTTCGCCTCATTGACTTCATCCTTCAACATCAACGCTTTATCTTTGATCTTCGGACTGACTCCTCTGTCCTGTACGACCATGCCGCAATAACGAATCGCCATTTCGTACTCATTATGCCGGTAGCTTAATACGGCCAGCAAATAATAAAACGTATTCTGGTCCATTCCGCAGATTGGAAAATCTTCCTGGATGGCCGCCTTTCCTAATCCTTCGTATGCCTGGCTGTAAAAATGCTTTTCCTCCTCCTGCATCTTTTGCTTTTCCTGCGCGTCCAGCGGCCCTTCCGCCTCCAGTTCCTCGATCTGCCCCCGGATGAGCCAGGATATTTGCAGGCACAGATAAGCCTGTTCGCTAATCGGCAGTTCGATCGCCATTGCGCAGATCAACGCAAGTTTATACTGCTCCAATGCCGTCGTGTAATCGACAATCTGCCCACTGTGCAGCGGCTGGCGCCCGATAAATTTCGTCGTAACTTTATCCATCAGCATTTTTTTCTGCAATTTATTTAAACGCTCAAAGTTTTTTGCAGATGCCGCATACCCGCATTGCGGACAGGCAGTGATCCCGTATTTTAGGGAATCGATATTTTGAAACCGCGGACGTAGGTCTTCGTCAGACTCTTTTCTGCGCAGCTTGCTGTTCAATACCCGGATATCCTCGAATTTCCACTCACAATTTGTACAAACTATCTGTTTTGTAAAAAGCAGTTTTTTCTCTTCTTCTTCATTATATAATACTGACATAAATACCCCTCTTTCCCTTCTGTTACCGTATGCATTTAAACGGGCTTTTCATCCTACGCGCCCTATGCGCGCCCCTATGGTCAACCTTATTTTCATCCTATGCGCCCTATGCGCGCCCCTATGGTCAACCTTATTTTGCCGGCAGTTTAAACGAACTTTTCAACGATACGATACGGTTAAATACCGGATGCTCCTTTGTGGAGTCTTTGGCGTCCACACAGAAAAATCCGTTTCTAACAAACTGAAAACTGTCATATGCTTTTGCGTCGGCAAGCGCCTGTTCAACATAGCATTTTTTAACAACCATAGAATTCGGGTTCAAGTTCAAGCTGCCGTCTTCATTGTATACCCCTTTTTCTTCGTCGATCAGATTTTCAAATAGCCGCGCCTGCGCCTCGACTGCATATGGAGCTGCCACCCAGTGCAAAGTGCCTTTGACTTTCCTTCCATCCGGGCTGTTGCCGCCTTTCGAAGCCGGGTCGTACGTACAGTGGATCAGGGTGATATTCCCATCTTCGTCTTTTTCATAGCTTTCGCACTTTATAAAATAAGCCTGCATCAGGCGTACTTCATTTCCTGGAAACAGCCGGAAATACTTCTTCGGCGGTACTTCCATAAAGTCCGCGCCATCGATATACAGTTCACCGCAAAACGGCACTTTGCGCGTGCCAAGCTGCGGGTTTTCCTGGTTGTTCTCCACTTCCAGATATTCTACCTGCCCTTGCGGATAATTATCTATCACCACTTTCACTGGGTCGACGGCTGCCATCATACGCGGTTTTTTCAGCTTTAAATCTTCCCGGATGCAATATTCCAGCATTGCCATTTCCGCCGTACTCTGCGCTTTGGATACCCCGCACAGCCTTACGAAATTCTGTATAGACTCCGGCGTATACCCCCGCCTGCGCAGGCCGGAAATAGACACCAGGCGCGGGTCGTCCCATCCGTCTACAATGCCGTCTTCCACCAGCTTTTTAATATAGCGTTTTCCA
>CASUON010000001.1 GCA_949457475.1 uncultured Lachnospiraceae bacterium | reverse complement strand
AACTGTTCCAGAATTTAACTGCCGGATAACAACCTATTATTGTTCTTTTTATTGTATATTCTGCATATCCCAACCCTGTAAAAAAATAACTAAAAAACCTACACCAGATAGTTTGCGATTACCACGCTGGCGGCTAGCCCTGCCGCTGCGGAAACCAATGCCCCGGGCAGTGTCCAGCGCGTCTTTTTTATTTTTACGGACATGTAATACAGCGACATTGTATAAAACACAGTTTCTGTAGAGCTCATCATAATGGAAGTTATGTACCCAAGCATGGAGTCCGTCCCATATTTTTTAAAAATATCCAACGCAAGCCCGGTAGCCGCTGAATTCGAAAACAGCCGGACGATAAACACCGGAATAATTTCGGAAGGTACAAATCGGCTGCCTACCAGGTTTCCAATTGCTGCGGATACAGCGTCCAACAGCCCGGATGCGCGTAAAATTCCGACCGCAACCATCAGCCCAACCAGCGTCGGCATAATTTTTATCACGGTTTGAAACCCGTCTTGCGCGCCATGGATAAATTCTTCGTATATATTCTGTTTTTGAACCAGCCCGGTTACTACAATGTAAAAGATCATCAAAGGAATGATCGTGTCAGATAAAAACAACAATACGTTCATATTTTGTATTTTTTAGTTCCTCTTTTTTTAATACTTATGCGAATATGTTGTTCCTCATTCCATCTGTACTTTTTTTCGGCTTGTAGTGTTTCCCATTCTTTTTCTAATGCCCTTTCTATCCCCTTTTCTATCTCCTTTTTTATCTCCTTTTCTTTCTTCCGTTTCTTTTTATGAGATGATGCAATATCTACATAACACGTTCCTACTCTATACAGCCAACCCTTTCCAGATGTATCCCGCCTGCAAACTCTGCGTCAAGCCAAACAGATACAATGTTTTTTGCCATTTCCACTCCAATAATCCTTGCGCCAAAGGCAATCATATTGGCATCATTATGCTCCCTGCTTAGTCTGGCGCTTACCGGCTCACTGCATACCGCGCAGCGGATGCCCCTTACTTTATTTGCTGCAATCGATATGCCAATTCCTGTGCCGCAAATTACAATGCCTTTATCTGCAACCCCATCTGCCACCGCCTGGGCAGCTTTTTTTCCATATACAGCATAATTACATCTTTCCGGCGTCTGCGCGCCGTAATCCAGGACCTCATGGCCAAGATTTCTGAGGTATTCTTTTATTTCATTTTTTAACCAGACTGCAGAATGGTCATTGCTAATAACTATTTTCATAATTACTTTCCCTTAACTTAAAAAAACCTTTATCTTGCTGTAAATGCTGTCACTATCCAAACCATACTTTCTAATCAGTTCCAATGCCGGCCCGGATTCGCCAAACGTATCCTGTATGCCAATTTTTACTACCTTCGCTGCAAGCCCCTTTTGCGCAATAACATCACAAACTGCGCTGCCAAGCCCGCCAATGACGGAATGTTCCTCGACCGTCACAATTTTTCCGGTCTTTTCCGCTGCATCTAAAACAGCTTTTTTATCCAGGGGTTTTAGCGTATGCATATTTAGCACTGCCGCGTCAATTCCGTATTCCGCTAATTTTTCGGCTGTTTCCAAAGATTCTGACACCGTAAGCCCACTTGCAATTATGGCAACGTCTTTTCCCGGCCTCAGTTCAACTGCTTTTCCAATCTCAAATGCATAATCCTTTCCAGTATTTATAACCGGCACAGGCAGCCTGCCAAACCTCAGATACACCGGCCCTTTATGATTATAAGCAGCTTTCACCGCCGCCTTTGCTTCGATATCATCCGATGGATTTATCACTACCATGCCGGGAATTGTCCTCATCAGGGCAATATCTTCATTGCATTGATGGGTGGCGCCATCCTCACCGACAGAAATGCCCGCATGGGTGGCGCCGATTTTAACATTCAGTTTCGGGTATCCGATGGAATTTCTTACCTGCTCAAAAGCGCGCCCTGCCGCAAACATCGCAAAAGAGCTTGCAAAAGGGACTGCCCCTGCAGCAGCCATGCCGGCCGCCACCCCCATCATATTGCATTCTGCAATGCCGCAGTCAATATGCCTGTCCGGAAATAATTTTTTAAATATCCCTGTTTTGGTAGCCGCTGCAAGGTCTGCATCCAAGACGACCACATCATGATGCCCCCTTCCCAGCTCTGCCAGCGCAATCCCATAACTTTCCCTTGTCGCAATTTTCTTCACATCTGACATAATGCCGCACCTGCCCTTTCCAAGTCTTTCATGGCAATGGCATACTGTTCGTCATTTGGCGCAGCTCCATGCCAGGATACCTCGTTTTCCATAAATGATACGCCTTTACCTTTTACAGTTTTAGCAATGATAGCCGTTGGCGTCCCTTTTGTATCCCTCGCTTCTTTGAACGCTCTTCGGATCTGTCCAAAATCATGTCCATCAATATTTATAACATGAAAATTGAAAGCTTCAAATTTTTTATCAATCGGGTAAGGGGAATTTACCTCATTCACAGCGCCGTCTATCTGAAGTCCATTGTTATCCACAATAACCGCCAGATTGTCCAGCTTTCTATGGGCGGCCAGCATAGCCGCCTCCCATACCTGCCCTTCCTGCAGCTCCCCGTCCCCAAGGAGCGTATACACCCTGTATCCCTTTTGGAATATCTTTGCAGCGGCAGCCATTCCAACCGCCGCCGAAATCCCCTGTCCCAATGAACCGCTTGACATATCCACGCCTGGAATATGTTTCATGTCAGGATGCCCCTGCAGATAAGAACCCGTCTTACGCAGCGTCTTTAAATCCTCAACCGGAAAAAATCCCCTGTAGGCAAGCGCAGAATAATATCCCGGGGCTGTATGCCCTTTTGATAATACAAACCTGTCCCTGCTTTCTTTTCTCTCATTTTTAGGATCTATATCCATTTCTTCAAAAAATAGATATGTAAAAATATCCGCCGCTGACAAAGAGCCTCCCGGATGCCCTGACCTTGCGCTATGTACGGCTGTTACAATTCCTTTCCGAATATCATTCGCCTGTTTTTGCAATTCTAAAATATGCATGCCCTGCTCCCTTCCATTCAAATTCCCTTGCATTCTTTTTGTAAACCAAAGCAGGCTCTGACAGGGCTCATTTACATTTTCCTGTCTGGCTAGACAATATAAATATTCCTTTCCCTTCTATTTCAATTCTGTCTCCTGCCCTGTATTCGTTTCCATTCAGCAGATCCTTATAGTCGCAATCTAAAACGATCTGACGGCTTTCCCGATTATGATTCAGTAAAAAGAAAATCTCTTTGTCATTCTTAACCCGTACAGCCGTTTCCACACCTCTCGGAACAATCATCGTTCCCACAATCCCTGCTTCTGTAAAAATATCCGCCATAAATTTCTGATAAAATTCATGGTTGGAACGTGTCCCGACATAATATGCCCATCCCCGCCCAGTCTGATTTTTTGTAATGGCCGGCATTCCCTGATAAAAGTCTTTTTCGTATACACTCAGTGCTTGTGCGCCTTCTAAATGCATCAGATCACATAGTATTTCCGCCGGGTACAGATTCCCTTTATATACAAAGCTGTTTTCTTCCCCTTTCGGCAGGGCGTCATTTTCTTCCACCCAGATTCCAAGAATATCTCTCAGCCTTCCGGGATAGCCTCCCTGTACAACCAGGTCATGCTCATCTACGATGCCACTGAAATACGTTGTGATAAATATGCCCCCACCTTCTACAAATTTTCGGATTTTCTCTTCCACTCCGGGTTTTGTCATATATAAAAGCGGTGCAACCACTATTTTATAAGGATCAAACTCATCCGCCATGCCTATGATATCAACTGGAATATTGACTTCAAATGCCGCCATATAATAATCCTTAATGGCATCCAGGTATTTCATCCGAATGCTTGGCCCCGCAGAGTATTCCAGCGCCCACCAGTTATCCCAATCAAAAAATATTGCCGTCTTTGCAGGGGTTCGTCCTTCCAAAAAAACATCTCCGAGCCGGCCCAATTCACTGCCAAGCTGCTCCAATTCCCGGAATACCCTTGTATCATCCCTCCCTGCATGGTCAATGACAGCCCCATGGAATTTCTCACATGCCCCGATTGTCCGCCGTATCTGGAAAAATTGGATCGCATCTGCCCCATGCGCCATCGCCTGGTAACTCAAAAGCCGCATCTCGCCCGGGCGTTTTAACCGATTATACGGCTGCCAGTTGGTTACGCTGGGTGTCTGTTCCATCAGCACAAAAGATTGCTGTTTTTTGATCCCCCGCATCAAATCATGTTGCAATGCAGTCTCTGCAGGCGAATCTTTCGGAGCCGGATAACTGTCCCATGATACAAAATCCATGTCTTGCGCCCATTTTTGATAATCCAGCGGCTTATAAAAACCCATAAGGTTGGTCGTGACTGGGATATCCGGCATTTCTTTTTTTATTTCCTGATATTCCAGCCGAAAGCACTCCAGCATGCTTTCCGACATAAACCTCCGATATTCCAGCGTAATCCCCTGAAACATCGTCCGCTCTTCCCCGTCAGCCAGAAAATGTTCGCTTTGAAAATTCGGCAGTACCACCTCATCCCAGTCATAAAATGTATGTCCCCAAAACGACGTATAAAAAGCTCGGTTCATTTCTTCTAACGTCCGGAATCTTTTTTTCAGCCACCGACGGAAAGCTTGTTCGCAATTCTCACAATAACATTCCCCGCCAAATTCATTCGAAACATGCCATGCAATAATGTTTTCATAATTCTTATATCTTTTCGCGAGCATGCCTGCAAGTTTTGGCGCATATTTCCGGTAAGACGGGCTGTTCGGGCAGGAATTATGCCGCCCGCCGAATTTTCTTTTCATTCCTGAGCGATCTGTACGCAGAATATCCGGATGCCTTTTCGCCATCCATGCCGGATGCGCGCCTGTCGATGTTGCCATACACACTTTCAGTCCATTTTTTCTCACAAGCTCCATGATACTGTCCAGCGTATCAAAACAATACCTATCTTCCGAAGGCTGCAACGCAGCCCAGCTAAAAGTATTCAACGTCACAATGTTGATATGCGCCTTTTTCATAAGCCGCATATCCTCCTCCCATGTTTTCCTCGGCCATTGCTCCGGATTGTAATCACCGCCATACAAAATTTCCTTTACATTTTTCCCATAAGCCATAAATTTTCATAAGCTCCCTTAAATCTATTTATATTACCGTACATAGAATGTGCCTAAAACAATTCTTTCACTGACGGGTATATCTTTCTGAACTTCTGATATTTTTCTTCATAGGCAGCCTCCAGACCTTTTTCTGGTTCTATTGTGTTCGTAACCCTCACAACCGCCTTTGCCGCGGCTTCTATGTTTTCATACGTTCCGCACCCTGCTGCGGCCAGCATAGCTCCTCCAAGCGCCGGCCCTTCTTCCACTGCAAGCTCGTCTATGTTCAACTGCAGGATATTTGCAGCCATTTTTTTCCAAACCGGGCTTTTCGCACCGCCTCCGCAGATCCTGCTCCTGCCAATATGCAGTCCAAGGCTTCTTGCCACTTCCAGGGAATCCCTGAGCCCAAAGATTACTCCTTCTAACACAGCCTGCGTCATATCCTCCCTTGTTGTATCCATAGACATTCCAAAAAACATTGCCCGGGCGAACGGATTGTTATGCGGGGAACGCTCTCCCATCAAGTACGGAAGATAGAACACCTGGTTTTTCCCAAGTCTTTCAATGCCCTCCTGTTCCGCCGCAAAGTCTTTTGTCCGCAATATTTCCTCATTCCACCATTTATTACAGGAAGCGGCGCTAAGCATGCAACCCATCAGGTGATACGCACCGTCTGCATGGGCAAACGAATGAAGTGCATTGTTCTCATCCATGCAGAAACTTTTACTGGAAATAAATATCGTGCCGGAAGTGCCTAAGGAAATATTGCACATCCCGTCGCCCACCGTTCCTGTTCCGACTGCAGCCGCCGCATTATCCCCAGCTCCGGCAACTACTTTTACCTGCCTGCTTACCCCAAGTGCATTCGCGATCTTTGGCCTTAGAGTTCCCACCACTTCATAACTCTCGTAAAGCTTTGGCAGCATCTTCTCTTGTATCCCGCAGATATCCATCATTTCTTTCGACCATCGGCGGTTTTTCACATCCAACAGGAGCATGCCAGATGCATCGGACATATCCGTGCTAAAGTTTCCTGACAGGCAGTATAACACATAGTCTTTCGGCAGCATGATCTTATGGATCCTCTCGAATTTTTCCGGTTCATGTTCTTTCATCCATAGGATTTTCGGCGCGGTAAATCCTGCAAATGCAATATTTGCTGTATACCCGGACAACCGGCCTTTTCCAATTGTTTCATTTAAAAACGCCGTTTCCCTGGTTGACCTTCCATCATTCCATAAGATTGCCGGACGTATTACTTCGTCTTTCTCATCCAGTGTCACCAAGCCATGCATCTGTCCACCAATGCCAATTCCTGCAACCTCCAGGCGGCTGCATCCGTCGAGCAATTCCACAAGCCCTTCCATTGTTTTTCCAAACCATTCCCGCGGATCCTGCTCCGCCCAGCCCGGAGCAGGAAATAACAACGGATATTCCTTTGCCACAGTTTTTACGACCTCACCATTTTCCTTCATCAAAAGAAGCTTTACGGCCGAAGTTCCCAAATCAATGCCAATATATAACATATCCCTTCCCTTTCACAAATACAGATCAATTGGATTCATGTATCCTACTTCCATGGATTTTCAGTCGGATACCTTACGGCAGCCGGCTGGTTGTATCCGATTTCTTCCACAGGAACTCCTATATACTTAAATAATTCATACAACTCTTTCCCATATTTTCCAAAGGCCACCGCCCCATGATGCGGAAAGTTCTTCTCTATCAGAACGTGCCTGTAAAATCGTCCCATCTGCGGAATTGCAAATATACCGATGCTTCCAAAAGACCGGGTAGCTACCGGCAATACTTCTCCCTGCGCGATATACGCCCGCAGAATATTGTCCGCTGTGCTCTGGAGGCGGTAAAAGGTAATGTCACCCGGTATGATATCCCCTTCCAGCGTTCCCTGCGTCACTTCCTCTGGAAGCGTCCTAGCCATAATCTTTTGATATTTCATCTCACAAAATGCAAGTTTTCCAACCGCGGTATTGCCGCAATGGAATCCCATAAAAGTGTCTTTGTGCTCATAGGCGTACTTCCCTTTTATCTCAGATTCATACATATCTTTTGGAACAGTGTTATTAATATCGAGCAGCGTTACCGTATCCTGGCTGATTACTGTTCCGATATACTCGCTTAACGCCCCATAAATATCCACTTCGCAAGAAACAGGAATTCCCTGCGCCGCGAGCCTGCCATTGACATAACACGGCACAAAACCAAACTGCGTCTGGAATGCAAGCCAGCATTTTCCTGCAACCGCTATATATTTACGATACCCTTTATGCCCTTTGATCCAGTCTTTCAACGTCAATTCATACTGCGCCAGCTTTGAAAGTATCTCCGGTTTTTTATTTCCGGCCCCGAGTTCATCTTCCATTTCCTTTACGATGCTAGGTATCCTGGCGTCTCCTTTATGTTTTTGAAATGCTTCAAATAAATCAAGCTCTGAATTTTCTTCTATTTCCACGCCCAGATTGTACAGCTGCTTAATTGGCGCATTGCAAGCAAGGAAATTTAAGGGCCTTGGCCCAAAGCAGATGATCTTAAGGCTTGCAAGTCCCACAACCGCCCTGGCAATAGGAAGAAATTCATGGATCATATCTGCACATTCTTCCGCGGTCCCAACCGGATATTCCGGGATATAAGCCCGTATATTCCTTAATTTCAGGTTATAGCTTGCATTTAACATTCCACAGTATGCATCTCCCCTGCCGTCAAGTAGGCTGCTCCCAGATTCTTCCGCAGCCGCAAGAAACATTTTTGGTCCCTCAAAATGCTTTGCAATCAGTGTCTCCGC
The DNA here is from genome assembly GCA_949457475.1 of uncultured Lachnospiraceae bacterium. GTDB lineage: Bacteria > Bacillota > Clostridia > Lachnospirales > Lachnospiraceae > Eubacterium_J. Next base: position 28,608 of record CASUON010000001.1, on the reverse strand, counting down.
AATTTCCGGCCCAAAATTGCCCAAATACACGCACAACGCATTACAGCCTTCTTTTTTAATATCGTCCAAGGCCTGAACCATATGTATCTCACTCTCCACAATACAGACCGGGCATTCATAAATATCTTTTGCATTATATTTATCAGCATAAGCTTTTACAAGCGCCTTTCTTCTATTCACAGACAGGCTCTCTGGAAAACAGTCACGGCTGACCGCAACAATCCCTATTTTAATTTGTGGCATATCATACATTATTATTTTCTCCTTTCATTTTCGCGCATACGCGCAGATCTTTCAGCGAACTTCCCAGCCATACGTCCATCACTTCAGAATAACCTTCTATTTCAATCCGCAATTTCCTTTGTTCTTTGGATTTTAGAAAAATTTTTTCAAATCCTTTTAGCTGCCGCACCGGCTCATCCTCCGTACGCGTTTTTGGCGCCAGGTAAGCCTGCACGGTTTCTTTTCCATCCATTTTACCTGTGTTGGAAACCGTACACTCCGCATAAATTCTCCCGTTTTCTTCCACAAGCTGCGCCGGCCCATACGTAAAAGAAGTGTACGACAGCCCATGCCCAAAGCAAAACTCCGGCTCCACATGATACGCATCCAAATACCGGTATCCTACAAAAACGCCTTCCGCGTAATCTACCGTATGTTTCTTTGCAAAATTCCCCCACGCATGCGCCGAACAGTCCGTATGTGTTTTATAAAAACACTCCGGCAGTTTTCCGGACGGGTTCGTCTTGCCAAATAAGACTTCCGCAAGCGCCGTTCCTCCTTCCATCCCCGCATACCAGCCCCATACAACGCTGTCTGCATGGTCAATCCATCCGCCCATCTCTACCGGGCTTCCGCCAACCAGCACAACCACTGTATTGGGATTTACATCAAGAATTTCCTGAATCAACCGGTCCTGCTCATATGGCAGTTTCATATCGGTGCGGTCATTCCCCTCACAGTCCTGCTCATGGTTTAACCCTCCGATAAAAATCACTTGTTTAAATTCCTTTGCCTTCATCACAGCTTCTTCCCGAAGCAATTTCCGATACAGCATAAGGGCTTCGTCTTTCTGATTTTCATTCCCGGTCTGCCCACCTCCGTTTTCAAGGCTGTCCGCCTGCCAGTTCACAACATCTTCTTTCTCTTTTGGATCCTGGCAATATCCCTTTACATACGATACTTTTGCATTTCCTCCAAGCAAAGCCTTAATTCCCATCAATGGCGTAATCTCGTACAAAGCTTTAATCTCTGCACTACCTCCACCCGGAGCATGCATCAGGTCCGCATTTTCGCCAATCACCAAAAGCTCCCTAGCATCCCCTAGCTGCAGCGGAAGCTTGTTGCTGGAATTTTTCATAAGCACAACGGATTCGCGTGCCACATCAAGGGCTGCCTGCCGATGCTCCGGCGTATTATATGTACCGCTCTTCCTCTCTCCGCCAAGCATATGCAGCCGCTTCATCAGCATCAGAATGTGCATAACCTTTTTGTCAATTGCTTTTTCAGAGATTGTTCCTTCTTCCACCATTTTCTTTAACGGCTTCGCCATGTAATACTCGCCAAAGTTGTCTGTAACTGACATTTCAAGATCTAACCCGGAGTCTGCAGCAGCTTTTGTATCATGCACGCCGCCCCAATCTGAGATTACAACCCCATCATATCCCCACTCTTTTCTGAGAATCCGGTTCAATAAATAATCGCTCTGACAGCAATGCTCCCCATAAATCTTATTATAGGCTCCCATAACCGCATAACAATTTCCTTTTTTTACCGCATCATAGAATGCGGGCAGATAAATCTCCCGAAGCGCCTTTTCATCCACCTTTACGTCCACCCAGAGCCTCTGCGTTTCTTGGTTGTTTGCGGCAAAATGCTTCACGCACGCCGCGACATCCCACCTCTGGACCCCCTGGATATAAGGAACTGCCATTTCCTTCGTCAAATATGGATCCTCGCTAAAATATTCGAAATTGCGCCCGCACAGAGGGCTTCTCTTAATATTCACGCCCGGCCCCAGGATCACATCCTTGCCGCGCCCCCTTGCTTCCTCGCCTAATACTTCTCCCGTAAGCATTGCCAGTTCCCTGCTCCAGGTAGCCGCCAAGGCGCTGTTGCATGGCAGATATGTCACATAATCATCGTTGCCTCCCACACTCTTCCAACTCGCCGGCTCAAACTCCTGCCGGACCCCCATAGGCCCGTCCGACATCGTAAGCGCCGGGATTCCAAGCCTCTCTACGGGAGCGGTGCGGAACAATTCCGCACCATGGATCATGCTGATCTTTTCATCAAGCGTCAGCTGACGCACAAGCTCTTCCGCTTCTTTCCGCAGCTTTGAGTCGCCCACACGTTTCATTCTCTCTCCGTTCCCGTTTTGTTCTTCCATAAACTCCTGATTTCCTCTCATAATTTTTGCGCACAAACTTCCCATACCGCCCCGAATCGTTACGATTCATGGCTCACATGCCGAGAACCGCAGCGAACGCTCCATGCCGCTCCGGAAGGCTTAAAACAGAATCCTTGCCTTCCATGAATGCCTGCGCCCCAACGGCCTCCAGCCTATGTTCGCCCATAAAACGTATCTTTACTTTCACATTCCCTTTGACTTCACCGTGGATCTTATTCCCTTCCCGCTGCAAAGTTACGGATGTGACCAGTTTTTCATTTTTATAAACTTCTGTATGCGCTTCCTTTGTCAGTCCAAAGACTCTCAGTTCCAGTTCCCCTTCCATGTCTTTTTGTTCCGTGGCAATGATGCTGTTCTCCCTTACCCAGAGCGGAACTGACAAGTAATCATGGTATTCCTCCCGCCAGAGCGCGCCATCCGTCTGTTCGCCGGTCAGGTAATTCGTCCACAATCCCTGCGGCAGATAATAAGAAGCCTTCCCTTCCTCATTAAAAATCGGAGCCACCAGAAAACTGTCCCCAAGCATATACTGTTTGTCAAGGTAACGGCAGTTCCTGTCCCCTTCAAATTCCAGCGCCATACTGCGAAGCATCGGAACGCCCGTTTTTGAAGTCATATAGGCGCTGCTGTATAGATATGGCAGCAGGCTCTTTTTCAGCTTTGTAAAGAAACGCACGACGTCCACCGCTTCCTCGTCATACAGCCACGGTACACGGTACGATTTGCTGCCATGAAACCTGCTATGCGTCGATAACAGTCCAAATGCCGCCCATCTCTTATAGACATCCGCTGTGGACGTGTTCTCAAATCCACCGATGTCATGGCTCCAGAATCCAAAACCGCTGCTTGTTAAAGACAGCCCGCCTCTTAAGCTCTGCTCCATGGACTCATAATCCGACCAGCAGTCCCCGCCCCAGTGGACCGGGAATTTCTGCCCGCCCACAGTTGCGGAGCGTGCGAACAGCACTGTTTCCTCTTTGCCGCGGTATTTTACCAGCGTGTCATATATAGCCTTGTTGTAAAGGTATGTATAATAGTTGTGCATTTTTTCCGGATCCGCGCCGTTAAAATAGACCGCATCTGTCGGAATTCTCTCGCCAAAGTCCGTCTTAAAGCAATCCACACCCATCTCCAGAAGGCCTACCAGCTTCTCCTGATACCATTCCACTGCTTGCGGATTCGTAAAGTCTACAATGGCAAGTCCTGGCTGCCACATATCCCACTGCCATACATCGCCGTTTGCCCGCTTTAAGAAATATCCTTTCTCCATTCCCTTATCAAAGAGCGCAGACTCCTGTCCGATATACGGGTTGATCCAAACACAGATCTTAATCCCTTTTTCTTTAATCCTGCGAAGCATTCCCTCCGGGTCTGGAAACACCCGCTCATCCCAGATAAAGTCCGTCCAGTGGAACTCCCGCATCCAGCAGCAGTCAAAATGAAAGACACTGAGTGGGATTCCACGGTCAAGCATCCCGTCGATAAAACTCATAACGGTCTCCTCATCGTAATCGGTCGTAAAGGAAGTCGAGAGCCATACTCCAAATGTCCACGCTGGCGGCAGCGACGGCTTTCCCGTAAGATCTGTATAGCGCATCAATACTTCTTTCATAGTCGGGCCATTTATCAGAAAATAATCCAGGCTTTCCCCTTTCACGGAAAACGCCACTTTTGCTACCTGCTCCGTCGCCACCTCAAATTCGACCTTTTCCGGGTGATTCACGAACACACCGTATCCCCGGTTCGACAAATAGAACGGAATATTTTTGTATGCCTGTTCGGTGCTTGTCCCACCATCTTCATTCCAAATGCTGACAGACTGTCCGTTCTTTACAAACGGGGTAAAGCGCTCGCCAAGCCCATAGATGAGTTCATCCACCGAAAGTCCAAGCTGCTGGCGCATATAAGCTCCCTCACTGCCATGGTCGTATGCCTCTCCCCTCCAGTTTGTCTTCAGATAAGCTAAGTCTTTTGCGCCGCTCTTTGTCAAAAGCCTGCCGTCCCGCTCATAACGCATGGACCAGTTTTCCTTGTTGACGACAAGACTTAGATGCCCGCTCGTTACCAGAATCTCATCATCTGTCTCTTCCATGTGAAAACAGTCAGATTCCGGTGGAAGATTCAGTTCAAACCGTGTTACATCCGGCTTCACGCCTTTGTGATGATATGTCTGCACACGGATTACCTCCGGCATTGGTGCCGTAATCTGCACCGTCAGATTTATGCCACCTAACGTATCGCCTTTTTCTGTGATTCTGCCTGTCGGCGCGCATAATGTCACCCGATTGCTCTCTTCCCGCACCTCATAGACATGCGCTGGTGAAAAACACCCATATCCTTCCTTTAATAACCAACATCCATTCTGAAATTTCATAGATTTTACCTCTCTATTTTTCTATTTTTCTGTTTTTCTGTTTTTATTATAAAAAAATATTTCTCCAAATCATACCGTATTTATTCTCAAAAAAATACTGCTTTTTTTGAATCATAAGTATGCTACAATAAATAAAACCACTCATACAGGAGCTGTTAGAATATGAAAGACCATTTTCCAATAAAATATTTTTCCAAAAACAATATGAAACACCAGCTGATCTCCCTGTTCATCTGCGCCATTCTGATCCCTGTTTTTGGCATCGGCTCCATACTCGGTTTCGTAACTTACAAAAGAACCGTCAGACACTATGAGGACCTGGCACATTCACAGAACCGGCTGATCCACTCTACCATTGTGTCCACGTCCATTTATCTGCATGCCACTTATGAAACGGTGGCAAACAGTTCCAGGCTGCAACATCTGTTATGCACGGACTCCTCTAAATTCGATTCCATGAAAGCGACAGCAGAGCTGGCAGATTTATTCGAAAAATCTCTGACAAATACGGCAATGCTAACTACCCTAAGGCTGTATGTGCCTGCAAATCTTATGGACAACGTAGAGCCAAACAAATATATCCTGCCTTTTACAGATGAAATGAAAGATCTGCATTGGTATCAGAAAGCAGAAAAGGTTTCCGGCAATTTCTGGATCAGCGATATACGCACTGGCCAGAACGATGTGGATTATTGGGAACTGCACTATTGCTGCCGCATTCCAATTCCCAGGAAAAGCTCTTACGGTGTACTTGTCATGTCGGTTTCCAATGATTACCTGCGTAATATGATCTCAAATAAAAACTATCAGATTTATATGAATGTAAATGAAGAACCCATTTTTCTAAGCTCTGACCGCAGTTATGCCGGCCTGGATTTTCCGTTGAATGCAAAACAACGAACATCAAAAGCCTGTACCGGGTTCTTCTCATTGTTTGGAGAGAAAGTGATTGGTTCCATGTCTACTGTCAGCCTGTACCACTCTTCAGATAAACTGCATATCTTTGTTGCAAATACCAGCGCCTTAAACACCACGTACCACCTGCTGCTCCTGTTTTTGTTGATTGCCCTGATCGCCCTGTTTGTCTCCGCAGTGATTATTTTCCTATATGCTACCTATTTCAGCGGACGCATCAACACGCTCCGCCTTGCTATGGCAAAAGTCAGCAACAATGACTATGAGATTGTAGACAATATCCGAGGCGATGATGAATTGACTGCTACTTTCCGCGATATGAAACTCATGGTGGAAAAGCTAAAAGCTGCAGAAGCCAGACTTTATCAGTCACAGATCCATGAGCAGATGATTGAGAATCAGCAGCAGCAGATGGAACTCAAGCTCCTTGCCAGCCAGATCAACCCGCATTTTCTTTATAACACACTGGAGGCTATTCGCATGAAAGCTTTTGTGGAAGGCAATAAAGGCGTCGCCACTGCCATTAAACTGCTGAGTAAATCCATGCGTTATGTGCTTGGGAATACGAAAACTTCATCCACGACTCTTGAAAAAGAACTGGATTATATCAATACCTATATGTCAATCATGAAGCTGCGGTTCGCATCCTGCATCAATTTTGATTTTTATATAAATGGAAGCCTGAATCCTTCCAGATGCCAGATCCTGCCGCTCCTGCTGCAGCCTGTCCTCGAAAACGCCATCTCACACGGACTCCGGGACATGGAAGAAAACGGGCACATTATTCTGAAAATCAATCCCTCCAGAGATCATCTGCGGCTTATCATTCATATTTTTGACAATGGAGCCGGGATGTCTGGAAATAAGCTGAAAAACGTCATTTCCCATCTGGAAATGCCGGTAAATAATTCCGAACACGGAATCGGCCTTTACAATACCAACAATCGCATCCATCTCTTTTATGGAAGGGAGTATGGCATTACGATTAAGAGCAAGGAAAACTTCGGGACATGTGTCACTATGGCTATCCCGTTATGCACGAAGGAAGAATAATGAATTTATTGAATGTACTCATTGCCGATGATGAACATCTTGTATTAGAAGGACTAAAACAGATTATTGACTGGCATGCGAATGGCTTTTCTATCTGTGGAACTGCTGTCAATGGACAGGATACGCTGAATAAAATCCAAATACTAAAGCCTGATCTTGTCCTGCTGGATATCCGCATGCCAAAACTGGATGGAATAGATGTCGTAAAAGCCGCCCTGGATTTTGGCTTTACTGGCAAATTTATCATCTTAAGCGGGCTCTCCGACTTCAAGCTGGCACAGGCTGCCATGCGTTATGGAGTAGACTTTTACCTCACAAAACCAATTGACGAAGATGAACTTGAGCAGGCTGTACACACCATGCGGGATCTAATTGAAAATGAAAGAAACGTTTCCCGCTCTTACTCCCAGTACCGGGACAAGGCCAAAGAACATATTTTAAAGGAAATCCTTCTGAATACCTGTAATTATCATACTCTAAACCTTGATGACTTGCACCTTAACGTCCGGATTTATCAAGTCATTACATATAGCAATTATAATCAGAACAGTCTCCACCCAGCATGGGATTTTTCAGAACTGATGCGGATCACAAACAGGGACAGCCAGACCTATGACATCCTTGAGATAGACCAGCATAAAGTAATTTTGCTAAAAGGGGATTTTGCCATCTCCAGATTTCAAAACCTTTTAGGCCATTACCGGGACAAACCTCAAAAAGGATCCCCTTTTGACTCGATTTTTTTGACCTACGGACGCCAGACCTTCCAGATTCAGGATATCCACCTCTCCTATGAAGATGTCTGCAAATTAGAAAACCGCCGATTCTTTTGTATACGGGACCAGCATGTCATTGGCTATGATGAGTACTGCATACAGCAGGACTTTACGCATTTGTTTACCCAAGACCTGGCTCCCAAATATGCGGAATATTTTTCTAACTACATACAATCTCACAACCCGACTTTGATTGCGGATACTTTGAGCGAACTATCTGGATATTTGAACAAATGCACTGCGGAAATTTGGGATATCAAACATTTTCTCATTGACATTTATATACTGGTAAAACAAAAAATCATGCACATTTTTCCCCAGACGGATCTCCCCTTTTTGGCAAATGCCTCTGTTATCATCCTGATTGAGGAAAAATATTACCTCTATGAGATTATCGAATTTTTAAGAGAACAGTTTGAGATGTGGATGCATTCCGTTGGATATTCCTCAGGGGAAAATGTATTAGATGAAGTTTTACATTATATTCAGCATAATTACCAGAAAAATTTAAAACTCGAGACGCTGGCTCCCCTTTTTGGCTATAACAGCTCCTATTTGGGAAGGCTGTTTGCAAAAAAACTAAATGTAAATTTTAATTCCTATCTGGACCAGGTACGCATCTCCAAAGCAAAAGAACTGCTCGACGACGGTTCCCTGAAAGTTTATGAAATTGCCAAAAGGGTCGGATATAGCAATGTGGACTATTTCCACCGAAAATTTAAAAAGTATGAAGGCACATCACCTGCAGAATACCGGAAACGGAGCCTATAAGGCTCCGTTTTGCCACAACACTGCTTCTTTTTCTATTCGTTTTTAAATTCACGTACAATTGCCTCCCTCGCCTGCGTCTGGGCCTTTGCATTTTCAAAATCGATCCGGCATACATCACGATAACCCAGGCCGTCCAGCATATCTGCAAGTTCCGTCAGAAGATGATCAAACTCATTTGCCGGAGAAAAAACCATCTTCCAGGAATAATCAAGAACCACCGCTTTACAACGGCTGCGCGCTGTCGTAATATTCGCATCTTCGGCTGGCATAGCAAAATTAGCGCCCGCAGCTACAAGCAGCATACCATTTTCTCTTAAATACTCCATTGCCGTATCTGCCCCCATTCTTTCCTGCCAGTCCTGATCAAGAACGCTATCGCAATCTCTGATTGTAGAATCCCAACACCTATAATCGTAGAAAGACCCTGTATTCGGATCTGTTTCTGACAAAAGCAGTGGTTTAAAATTTAACGCAGATACACCGGCATCCCATCGGCCGCCTCCATATTTTTCTGGAACCTGTATCTGGCTGTTCGGCAAAGCCTTCCTGCCAAAATCTGTCAAAGAAGGGTTTCCATCCGTTCCAATCTCCCAAGTAAGCCCCCTGGGTCCTGCTGCGCCATTGGCCTGTCCATTCAGTTCCATCCCCTCCGGCGAATACAGCCAGTCAATAAAATCTGCAAGCCTTCCCGGATCCTCTGCCTGTGAACCGATTGCAATGATGCCTTTAGAATCCCCCTGCGGCCAGCAGCCAAAGGAAAAAATCTGCATATCCCTTACAGCTGCCATCTTAAACCCCTTACCGGCTGCTTTATTTTGACCTGTATGGAATGTGCTCTGTCCAACCCATGGCCATGGGCTGTAAAGGGCCTTCCCATCCCGGTATTTTTGAAGCCACACATCATAATTCTGCGACTCGGACTCCGGGTCGACCATCCCCCTCGCATTCGCCTCATTGAAAAAACGCAGCGCCCGGATATAATAGGAATCCTCATCGATCATATTCTGGTAATCGGAGCCATCCGCCTTAGCCAATACAAATCCCTGCTCATCATATCCATACATGCAGGCAATCTGTTTTGCATTATTCATCATATTATCATCCCAGTCCCGGAATAAAGAAATGGCATAAATATCATCCGTATTCTCATCTTCCCTTGCCAATGCCTGCATCCGTTCCAAAACGTCCAAAAACTCATCCAGATTGTTCATTTCAGGATATCCCGTTTCTTTATAATAATCCCACCGGATATACGGCCCGAAAGTTGGCTCCATATTTTCAGATGGCATAGTTGCCGGCTGCGAAGATATCGAATTGGGAAAAGCATAGATTCCATCCATTTCCACTAATTCATTTGTTTTTTCTATGGCAGACTTATGATTTTTCAAAATATCTTTGCCCTCTATCAACTCTTTGCAGTCAATAATCAGCCCTTCCTGCACCAGTTCACGTAATTTTCCATTTTCGGTATTCACTAATACCAAATCTCCAAGATTTCCTGTCGCCGCCCGTGTCTGATAAAGCGTATCCCCGCTTCCCGCCACATTTGGCGCGATGATATTCAGCTCCATGTTAAACCGGTCCTTTACTGTTTTTGCAAACCACCCACTCTGGATTCCCTGATAATTCGAAAATTCATCATAAACGTCTATTGTAAGAAAATCCGGATAACGGCTGGCTTCATAAGAACCTGCCTTTTTTTGCCCGATCTGCTTTTCACAGCCCATCACAAGTGACACCGCCCATATGATACACAGCAATATACACACCCTTTTTTTTCTCATATATGTACTCCTATTAATTTATCAAATCACTTTTTTATACCCGAGTATATTATACCAAAAACACTGGAAAATTGGAAAATAAAAATTCAAATTATTTAATGTCTAATTTATTACATAATTCTGTACGTTTTTTATCTGTAGCGGTCATGTGTACATAACAGCTATAATAAATATTGTAACTGCCAACCTTATTATCGAGGAGGTTTTGTATGAGTAATGGCAAATTAAATCCTGTAATTGATTTTATCAACACCTTATGTAATTTCTTTGTTCTAAACATCATATTTGTAATGACCTGTATACCGGTATTTACCATTGGATGCGCCCTCTCATCCCTCTATTATGTAATGGGCAAGGAAACAAAAGGCGAGTACGGTTATCTGGTGCGTACCTATGTCCGTGAATTTAAACGGAATTTTAAAAATGGAACACTCGCTTTCCTTCCCCTTTTCATAACCGGGATTATGCTCTTATTCAACCTGCTCTTTTGGCCTATAAAGGAAACTCCCCTTTCTGCCGGCATTACCGGTTTACTTATCGCGCTTTCTATCATATGGCTGGCTATTTTCCACTACACTTTCCCGTTGGTCGGCAGGTTTGTAAATACGCCTACCCGTTCGATTAAAAATGCCTGGGGACTGGCTCTTCGAAATCTGAAAAGCACCCTTATCCTGCTTTTGCTTGATGGATGCATTGCGTGCTTTTTTCTGTTCCTTTCCCTTAGCACAACGCTTCCGGCATTTTTGTCTGTTGGATTTGTGCTGGTTGCCTACGCCCAATCTTTTATATTGAACAAGGTTTTCCTGCCCTATGAGAAAAAAGGTGCGGACATGCAGGATAAGCAAAGCATTTTGAAAAAACACGCAGATATGATGCAGGGCATTTCCCAATTTTAGGCTATATAAACCCAAAAAAGAAAGGAAAAAGACATGAAATTTGGATACTATGATGACACAAACAGGGAATACGTGATTACCACCCCGGAAACGCCGTTTCCATGGATCAACTACCTTGGAAACGAAGATTTTTTTTCCCTGATTTCCAACACTTGCGGCGGCTACAGCTTTTATAAGGATGCAAAACTTCTGCGGCTAACCCGTTACCGCTATAACAATGTGCCCGCTGATACAAATGGACGGTATTATTTTATCAATCACAATGGAACTGTCTGGACGCCCGGATGGCAGCCAGTAAAAACTCCTTTAGATACTTACGAATGCCATCATGGACTTGGTTACAGCCGGTATCTTTCTTCTAAAAACGGGATCCATGCTGAACTGACCGCTTTTGTTCCTTTGAGCGAAACATGCGAAGTCAACCATCTGACTCTTTGCAACAACACAACAGAAACGCAGACATTATCGTTAAGCTCTTTTGTCGAGTTCTGCTTTTGGAACGCTGTCGATGATTCTACAAATTTCCAGCGGAATTTAAGCCTTGGGGAAGTGGAAGTGGTTGGTTCTACCATTTATCACAAAACGGAATACAGAGAACGGCGAAACCACTATGCATACTATACGGTCAATGCCGACATCTGTGGATTTGATACAGACAGGGATGTATTTCTCGGCAATTATGGCAGTATTGAAAACCCAAAGGCAGTTAGGGAATCTGCTTCTTTCCAGTCCATTGCAAGCGGCGGCGCAGTGATCGGTTCCCACTTCTTAAAGCTCACGCTTGCTCCGGGCGAAACGAAAAGCCTGATCTTTCTGTTAGGGTACGCCGAAAATCCATCCGATAAAAAATGGGAAACTCCAAATGTGATCAATAAAGCTCCTGCACTCTCTGCCATCTCCAGGCTTAATACAGATGAAAAAATCGCAGCCGCACTCAAATCCCTGTCAAAATACTGGAACTTATTGCTTTCTGGATTTACCCTCGAGTGTGCGGATGAAAAACTAAACCGTATGGTAAATATCTGGAACCAGTATCAGTGCATGGTTACCTTTAATATGTCGCGCTCCGCTTCTTATTTCGAATCCGGAACCGGACGCGGCATGGGATTTCGCGATTCCTGCCAGGATCTCTTGGGTTTTGTCCATCTGATTCCTGAGCGTGCAAGACAGCGCATATTAGATATCGCCGCCACTCAATTTGAAGATGGCAGTGCATATCATCAATACCAGCCGCTGACCAAAAAAGGAAATGCGGATATCGGCAGCGGCTTCAATGACGACCCTTTATGGCTGATTGCAGGAACTGCCGCATATATCAAAGAAACCGGAGATTTGACCATCTTAGAAGAACAGGTGGCTTTTAACAACAATCCCACAAAGGCAAAATCCCTTCTGGAACATTTAAAACGCTCCTTCGATTATACACTGGCCCATTTAGGTCCACACGGACTTCCACTAATCGGGCGCGCCGACTGGAACGACTGTCTGAACTTAAACTGTTTTTCCACCGAGCCGGGCGAATCCTTCCAGACATTCGGGCCATCCGAAGGGCCTGTGGCGGAATCCATATTCATTGCAGGGATGTTTGTAAAATATGGGCGTGAATACGCCGCAATCCAGCGTCTTGTTCAAAACACAGAAGAAGCCGGACGCGCCGATGCTGCTGTCAATGCCATGTACCAGGCGGTTTTAAACTCCGGATGGGATGGGGGCTGGTTCCTGCGCGCCTATGACGCCCATGGAAACAAAGTGGGCTCCCATACATGCAAAGAAGGGCAGATTTATATCGAGCCACAGGGATTCTGCGTTTTTGCCGATATCGGCGTCAAAGAGGGACATGCAAAAAAAGCTCTGGACTCTGTAAAAGAACGTCTGGATACAAAATATGGCATCGTCCTTCAGCAGCCTGCTTACAGCCATTACTATGTGGAGCTTGGCGAGATTTCTTCCTACCCGCCCGGATATAAAGAAAACGCAGGTATTTTCTGCCATAACAATCCCTGGGTATCAATAGCAGAAACGCGTATTGGACGCGGAAACCGCGCATTTGAAATCTACCGTAAAACCTGTCCTGCATATATTGAGGACATCAGCGAAATACACCGCACAGAACCATATGTCTATTCCCAGATGATAGCCGGCAAAGACGCGCCAAAGCATGGCGAAGCAAAAAACAGCTGGCTGACCGGAACCGCAGCATGGACTTTTGTAAATGTCTCGCAATATATCCTGGGCATACAGCCAGATTTTGACGGCCTGCACATTGACCCATGTATACCGGCTGAACTGGAATCTTTGAAAATCACAAGACGCTACCGCGGGGCAGAGATTTACATTGAGATTTCAAATCCAGGACATATAGAAAAAGGCATACAGTCCATGGCAATTGACGGAGAGCTTATTTCCGGCAACTGTATCTGCCCGGATGGAACAAAAAAAGAATATCATGTAACTGTTGTGATGGGCTAACTTTCCTTGTTTTATGTGAATAGAGAAATAAGGCCGCATTCCGGCAATATCGGAATGGCAGCCTTATTTCTTGCTCCTTATGTCCGTCTTATTTTAACACTTCTATCTTATCCTTGATGATGTCCGTCAACATATCCGCTGCATCGTTCATGCCGGAATCCACCAGTTCTTTCAACATTTTGTCATAAGTTGCATCAAAATCGCTTTCTTTTGCCGTCACGCAGGCAACCAGCTGGGACTGAGAGATTTCATCCAGTTTGTTTCCAATCTCGTCGAATTCTACCGGCTTGGATAATGCCCAAAGAGGTGGAAAATCCGGCGTTTCAAATTCATCCTGCTGTGGGAAAATGTCAAGCAAAAGTTCAACATCCCATGCCTTACATGCTGCTTTTTGTTCCTCATTGTATTTCGCGAGGACATCCTCTTTGCTGTCTGTCCGGTAAGAATTTCCCGTGGAATCCATCATACCTACACCGTAACGCGGGAACGGATAGCTGTGGAAACTAACCCCTGTCGTCTTCGCATAATTTTTATCATTCGCTGATGCATCAATTTCTTCCTGTTCGCGATAACGGCGCCCGTTCTCATCAACCTTATAGTTTACATCTTTGATTCCCCAATTAACCAATACTTGGCCTTCATCCGAGCAAAGATAATCCAGAAATTTAATCGCCGCTTCCGGATTCTCGCACGCTGTCGTAATGCCAACTCCCTGTCCGGTCGCAAGCCCCTGATACATCATCGTCGGAACCTTTACGTTTTCATCCATGCCAAGTGGAAGCCCGCAGTAAGTTTGTCCCAGCTTGCCATCCTGTTTTAAGATTTTTTCCCCATCCTGGTAATCCCACATTGTGTCAAAAAGAGCCAGTACGCGGCCAGATGCAATCTTTGCGATATAATCATCATGCGTCTGCGTTGCAAATTCAGAATCCAAAATCCCTTGATTGTACATCCGGTTCATCCATTTGAAATATTCCCGTACCTTTTCTGATGTAAATTTAAACTTTGCATTGCCGTTTTCATCAACCAGCCACTGCCCGTTATCCGGCGCGCCCTCTGCGATATATCCTGCCGGGTTTCCTAACGTAATCATCCAGTGCCAGTCAGAAGCAGAAAGACTAAAGCCGATGTTGTCCATGCCGTCCTCCGTCTTTGGATGCGCCGCCAGATAATCTTTGATCATCTTCTCAAATTCTTCCAGGCTCTTTGGAATTTGATAATCGTTTTCTTTCAGCACGTTGAACTGTACCTGCGCCGTGCCCGCGTCTTCAAACTTCGTGCCGCCCATATCATAAGAGCATAACTGATAGATCGAAGGGTCGTCTTTTGAATATTTCAGTTTATCAAACTCATCGCCATACATTTTTTTAATATTGGGGCCATACTGTTCGATTAAATCTGTCATATCAATCAATACACCGGCGTCAATCAGGCTTCCGGCATCCCCCTTCGCATAGATGATATCCGGGAATTTCTGCTCCGCGATCATAAGGGAAATCTTCTGCTTATCTTCCCCCACCGGATGATCCGTTTTCAGCTTTACGCCAGTCGCTTTCGTTAAGGCTTCTGCCACCGGATCTGTCCACGGGTCATCCTCTTGCAGGTCTGCGTTGTAGAACGTCAATTCTGTCACGCCGCTTTCCTCGCTTTTGCTTCCTTTGTTGTCAGAAGCTTCCTTCCCACATCCTGCCATCATTCCTACAGCCAAAACCGCCGTAAGTATTATGGAATATATTTTTTTTGCTTTCATATGATTCTCCTTGCTTTATATTATTTTATAATTGCTTTTTCACGTTATCAGTCTTTGACTGCCCCAAGCGTCATGCCTCCAACAAAATATTTTTGCAGGAACGGATATACCACTAGGATCGGCACGGTTGCGACAATCGTGATCGCCATACGTACGGACATTGGCGATACCGCATTCGTAAGCTGTGACGTCTGATGCGGGTCAATCTGAATCGTCGCCTGTTCCATAATCTGGTACAGTACATACTGCAGCGTTGGAAGTTCTCTCGCATACAGGTAGGTATCCATAAAGCTGTTCCACTGCCCCACAGCAAGAAACAGGGCAACTGTCGCAATAGACGGCGTACATAGTGGCATAATGACCTTAAGCCAGATTACAAAATCATTGGCTCCGTCCAGCTTCGCCGCTTCTTGCAGCGCAATTGGCAATCCTTCGATAAAAGAACGCATCAAAATAACATTGTAAACCCAGATCAGCCCCGGGATGATATAAACCCAGAAGCTGTTTCCCATATTTAATGTCCTGGTCAAAAGCAGATATTCCGGAAGTAGTCCGCCGCTGACATACATAGTAATGACAAATAAAATGGTAAAGGGTTTCCTAAAATAAAAATCTTTCCTGCTGAGCACATAGGCGAGCATCGCCGTACAGATCACGCCAAACACAACCCCTACGATTGTTTTTACAACAGACATCATAAACGCCGCGCCAAGATCATTTTCTTTGAATATGTACGTGTAATTGCTAAGTGTAAATTTTCTTGGAATGATAAAATTCACGTTTCTCATCGTATCCATAGAATCGTTGAGCGAAATTGCAAGTACATTCAAAAATGGATATACCGTTATCACAATCAAGATCAGGCAAAATACCAGCAGCACATAGTCAAACCATTTTTCACTATTTGATTTTATCTCTTTAAAATCATTTTTCTCCATTTTTCCGCCTCCTACACAAGCTTATCTTCACCGATCAGCCCGGCAACTTTATTTGCGATAAACAACAGAATGACGCCGACTACAGACTGGAAAACGCCGATTGCCGTGCCAAGTCCGTAGTTATTATTACCAATACCACGGACATAAGCAAACCAAGAAAGTACCATCGCGTGATCCTGCACCACGCTGTTGCTCAAAAGCATTTGGCGTTCCATGCCTACATTCAGAGCGGATCCGATGCTCATGATCAAAAGGACAATAATCGTAGGCTTGATGCTTGGAAGGGTCACGTGCAAGATTCTTTGAAAACGGTTTGCGCCATCCACTTTTGCCGCTTCATAAAGCCCCTGGTCGATTCCTGCCATCGCGGAGAGATAAATGATCGCGTCCCAGCCCATCTCTTTCCAGACGTTAATCAGGCAGACAACGATCCAAAAAATCCATGAATTGTTAGACATCAGATGAAGCTTCGTATTTAACATTGTATCAATGGCGCCGCCATCATTAAAAAGCATTTTCGCGATACTTGCAATAATTACCCATGATACAAAGTGCGGAAGATAAGAAACTGTCTGTGTAATTTTCTTAAGCCTTGTAAAACACAGTTCATTTAAGATCAATGCAAACAAAATCGATGATATTGTTCCAATGGCGATACCAAGAATACTGATTGCAATCGTATTGATCATCGTCTGCGGAAATAGCCGGTCTGTAAACGCTTTCACAAAGTTACCAAACCCGACAAATTTCCTTTCCCATATCGGCAACGCAAACGTGCCCGGCTTTACCTCCTGAAACGCCATGGTCCAGCCCCACAGCGGGATGTACTTGAAGATAATCAACCAGACCACGAAAGGCACCGACATGAGCAAAAGATATCTCTGTTTCCACATGAGACTCAAAGAAAATTTTTCTTTTGCCACGGTTTCTTTTTTTTTCTTTTTCATCCTTTCAACCTCCTCGTTTTATTATAAAAATATTATACAAAATAAAGATGTTTTTTTAATACCTTGCTTTTTACACGCATTTTGCACTAAAATTTTTACTCAGACCAGCACCTATTCATAAATATCTGATTTTTACAATATAAATAATTCAATTATTACGATTGTTTTTTCACATGAATGTTTTAACGTACTACATTTCCAGCATCAGAAGATTTATAGAACTATAAGGCTCTTGATTTTGGACTTTTAGATTTAAATGCAAAAGTTGTGTCAGAAGATTTTCTGAACTTTATACAAATCGGGCCGGGAAGGTAAATCTTCCCGGCCCGCCGCAATTATTTTTCATCTTCATATCAATTTCTTCTTTTATTCTTCCATCTGAAATATTCCAATCTGGCGCTCCAATTCTGCAGCCAGCTTCTTTAAGATGGCTGCCTCCTCTGTAATCTGTTTTACCCTCTCATTTAACTGCTCCGTTGACGCTGCTGTCTCCTCGCTGGCTGCGGCATTTTCCTCTGAAATTGCAGACAGAGAAGCAATCATATTCACCATATGGTTTCTGGAATTGTCCAGTATGCCAGAGAGCTTGCGAATGCCATCCATTTTCTCGACCATCTTTTGAATCCCGCTGTTTACTGTCTCAAAACGTCCACCCGTCTCCATCAGCTTTTCTTTCTGGTTTCCAACAATACCCACAACCTGTTCCATCTTGTCCACCGTCGCCCCGGCATCATCGAGCAATACCTGGATAATCTGTTTGATCTGCTGCGCCGATGTGCTAGACTGCTCTGCGAGCTTCTGGATCTGTGTCGCCACAATCGCAAACCCTCTTCCCTGTTCTCCCGCACGCGCCGCTTCAATAGAAGCATTGAGCGACAACAGATTTGTCTCCTCAGCAATCGAAGTGATCATTTCGACAGCTTTTTGTATCTCCTGCGCAGAATCATTCGTAGTCTGTATCTGCCGCGCAATGATGTCCACGGCATTTGTAGTCTTTTCTGTGTATTTTAAAAGTTCCGCCAAAATGCTGTTTACCTCATTGCCCGCCTGCCCTACTTCACATGTAATCTGGGCAACTGCTGAAATATTCTCAGTCATCTCGCCAATGATGCCGCCCATATTTTCGACATCCGCCATAGCCTCTTCCGTCTCTTTCGCCTGTGCGGCCGCTCCAGCGGATACATCGCTAATTGCCCTGCCAACCTTGTCCGAATCTTCACTCGTCAAAGCCGCTGCCCGTTCCAGTTCATCCGCAGATTCCAGCAGCACACCAGAGGAATGCCGAATGCTTCCAATCATTCCCCGCAAGGACCCACGCAATTTTTCAACGCCATGCAGCATCGCGCCAATTTCATCGCACCGTTTTCCAATATCCTCAGTCCCCTGTTCAGATAGATTACCATCCGCCACTTTCCCAAACTGGCTCATCGTACGTTTTAACGCCCGCGCGATTGACACCGACATCGCAACGGTCAGAAGAAACGCCGCCAAAATAACCACTGCGCTGAGCATAATCATTTTTACGGCATCCGCCGCAAGAGTTTTTTCCACCTGCTGGCTCTTTTTTCCGGCAAAAATCATTCCATCTACAGAACCGTCTTCTGAAAATAACGGCATATAATAGCTATAATAATGATCTGAACCAATCTGCACATCTTCCGCAAAAAACTCTTTTCCTCCATTTAATACAGTTTCTTTTACTTCCTTGCTGACTGTTCCTTCTGTCAGCCTGTTTTTGTTACCATCTGTTAAGGAAGTCACTACCATTTTGTTTCCATAATAGAGGGAAATGTCAATACCTGAGTCTTTGCTCAGCTTATCCGCTAAGCTATAATTTCCGCTGACTACAAACATCCCTTTAATTACGTTTCCAGATTCCAGCATGATGAAATCTCCATTTCCGGCAGCGTCATAAGCCCCCTGGACAGCCAACGCAACGCTTTTTAATCCCCCATGTATCTCATTTTTTAGGCTTTTTTTCAAATTTACCTGTCCATAAGCCGTCAGGATCACGCCCAGCAGGACAACCGGCAGCACAGACATTCCAATAAGCTTTGCCGCAATGCCGATTTTTATCCCTGAACTTCTTTTATTCGTTTCCATAGCCATCCTCCTGGTATTCTTCTGATGCTCTCCGCAGCCTAGCTTCTTTTTCACACCATGCCGTACACTTCTGATAGCCGGCTCTGTCTGCTTCTGCACACATCTGGGCAATCTTTTTTTCGCACTCGTTTTCCGTCTGAGCGAAAATCACATCCCAGGATCCGTCACGTATAATCCGCGATACGTTTCCCCATATTTCGCCTAAGTCTGACGATTTTGGACTGGCCGTATAAGTATTTGGCTTTGAAACAGAATAAGAAAATCCGCTCAGATACTCTTTAGCCGTACAAGCGCCTGTCTCATCCTGCCACCGACGCTGTGCCTCACTGATATTCATCCCTGCGACATTTGGCCAATATGTATACTGGTAGGTCTGTCCATTGGACTCTGAATTTAACGTATTGACCGTCCATGTTGTATTATTAAACTGTGGAATCCCATCCTGCCAGATGCCGGAAAAGCCAGAATCTTTCGGCATCGCAACCTCTTCGCCAGTTTTTGCGCGGTATCCCGGTTCCAAAAGACAGATATTTTTATCCATATCATAATCCCATCCAACCCCTTTTGGCCCATACTCCATCGTCAGCTTTCCCTGCGGAGTGCACAACCAGTTCATGACAGCCATAACAAGCTGTGGGTATTTCGTCTTTGCGCCGATTGTCCACAGACGGTTTCCTCCGTATTCGTTTAATCCATACACCAATGTATTTTGATTTTGCGCCGCAAGCGGCAGCATTATTTTCCCATCAGCCGTATGATTGACGGAATTATACTCTGGCGCCGCAAGCCATCCAAAGATACAAAAAAATGCCGCTCCATCCCGGTAATCTTCGATACAGCCTTCATACCCCTGCGTCTGCGACTGCGGATCTAACAGTCCCTCCCGATACAACGCATTATAAAAACGCAGCACCCGCAGATAACTTCCTCCATCCTGCAGACAGCCTTCAAACTGCCCTGTTCTTACATCATAAAACCCAACTCCAAATTCATCCTGTCCGAAAAAATTGGCGCAAGTGGACTTGGCAAACATCATCATATCGCCGTCCCAATCGTTAAATAATGACACTCCGTAAGTCTCTTTCCCGGAATCCGAAACCGGGCAGATTTCTTTCATCTGCTTTAAAACACCCACATAATCTTCCAGCTCTTTTACCGCAGGTTTTCCAATCTGTTCATATAAATCCCAGCGGATATCCGGATGATAATCAAAATCCCCAAATTCACCGCTTTTTGACGCCACATCGTAGCCAAATCCATAGATATGTTCGTCTGAATGTTTCCTGTTTTTCTCTAACGCTTTTTCCATGTGCGTTTTCATATAGGTTCCATAATTATCTAAACAATCATCCGTTTCCCAGTCGAATAACAATCCATCTGCCATTGCCGAACGATACTGACCAGAATCTGTCCCCCAGATTACAATATCCCCTAGGTCACCATCTGCCGCCTGTTTTTCGTAAAAATCATCGCTGCCGTCATAAACAAATTTCAGCTTCACATGGAACAAATCCAATAAAATTTGTGCAAACCATCCCTGCTGTTCACCCTGATAACTGCTGAGCTGGGAATAAACATTCAGCGTAACAGTTTCTTCCGGAAGAATCTCAGACAGATCCGCATCCATATATTCTGCAATACCCTTTTTCTCCTGCGCTATCTGTTCTTGCTGTGTCGTTTCTATATTATTCTCCCGCACATCTTGTATACCTTTTGCTGCCCCATATCTGCCTCTATTGCTTTGTCCACATCCCGCTGTAAACAAAACGGCTGCCAATAATCCATAGGTACAGATTTTCCCTGTTCGTTTTTTTACTGTCTTGCTATTTTTTTCTGTCCTTGTTTTCCACGTGTGGTCAGATGCAGAGCCTAATATATATCCAAATACAGCCTTCAATATAATTTCCCCCTCTCCAGACTGCCATATATAATTTTATTATAAGGATATTTTTATCTGAAAAATACATGATAAATCTGACATAAATTGTATCTTTTTTTTGACTTATATTTATTCAATTATTAGCTGGACTTTTCTATCTCTTTTTCCTGCCTCTTTTTTTCCCGCAGCCGGGCAAAAAACTGCGTTAGCATTGCCGCGCATTCTTCTTCTAATACCCCTTTTGTAATCTGCACCTGGTGGTTGAATTGCGGCATTTGCAGCAGGTTTAATACAGAGCCCGCGCACCCGGCCTTCGGGTTCATCGCACCGATTACGACTTCCTTGATCCTGGCCTGTACAATAGCCCCCGCGCACATCTGGCACGGTTCCAATGTAATATACATCGTACAGTCCTCAAGCCTCCAATCGCCCGTTTTTTTGCTTGCTTTTTTAATCGCGTTAAGTTCCGCATGCGCCAATGTATTTTTATCTTTGTTTCGGCGGTTATACCCCCTGGCAATAATCTTTTCATCTTGTACAATCACGCATCCAATGGGCACTTCATCTATAAGGCCTGCTTTTTTTGCTTCGCGCAGCGCTGCTTTCATATACTTTTCCTGTTGGTTTTGCTTTTTCGCCATGTTGTACTCCTGTCTTTTAGCGTATTGGCCTAATTACTAGCGTTTCAGAAAATATCTTGAAGAATTTTATTTATTATACTATACTAGAGCGTGTTTGAAAATTCATTTCCTCAATCCGCGCTTCCTAGTTTGCGGAAAATTTATTGTGGAGGCTGGTAATTTTATGAAATTTCTTTACGAGACACAGCGGCTGCTTATGAAAGTTTTGGATGGGAAATACGCAAACGATGTATTATATTTTTATTTATCAAACCGTGAGATTTTTGAACATTATGAAGCCGAACGACCGGAAAATTTTTATACAAAAGACTACCAGCAGCGTATTTTAAACTATGAATACAACTTATTTATCAAACAAAACGCCGTGCGTTTCTGGATTTATGAAAAAACAGACCCTTCCCATATTATTGGTACGGTCTGTTTTCGTGATATCATACGCACAATCTATCAATGCTGTGAAATTGGCTATAAATTTGATCAACTTTCCTGGCACCATGGCTATGCATGCGAAGCGCTTAGCAAATCGTTGGAAATTGCTTTTTTCGAAATGCGCCTGCACCGCATTACAGCCCGTATTATGCCGGAAAATACGTCGTCTATCCGCCTGGTAGAACGCGTCGGTTTCCATCTGGAAGGTATTGCACGGGAATGTGCGTTTATAGGAGGAACTTGGCAAGACCATCTGGTATACAGTATTTTACAACATGACAACCTTTCTTCTTAAATATCCAAAATGCGGTACCAATACCCTGGCTGCTCTCCACGTTCGTTTTTCTGCTCCTGCGCCAGAAAATCCGGAAATCCAAACACAGAAGCCATGACATGTTCCTGGTTCTGATAGACGCCTGGTATCCCTATCATCCAGTTTTGCCCGATTTTTCCAAATATGAGATACCGGTAATTAAAAAATCCGTGCAGCAAAAAGCTATTATTTACTACACTCCAGTATTTATCCGGCAGCAGGCGCACGTCCTTGATTTCAATCCGTACGCAAAGTACGTTGTCTTTTTCTGCAAACTGGTTAAGTACAGGATAAACGCGCAGCATATAGCGCCAGGTCTGTTCCCAATGCGGCGTATCAGGCTGGGGGCACAGTTCAGCAGTATGTATCGTAGAAGCGTTAGGCTGCTGTACTTCCTGTTCCGGCTGCACAGCCTGCGTTTTTTGTGTTTCCCGTTCCTTTTGCTCTGCGCCCTCCATATACTTTACCTGCCCCTTCTGCACGGGCAGGTTTTGCATGATCCCTTGATTTTGAAGCTGGAGTTCGCTTTGCGCATTGGTTTCATTTTCTGCATGTGCCGCATGCGCCTGCGGTATCGTTTCATATTGCGGCTGCACTTTTCCTATATGCTGGGTTGCATGCCCAAGCGTTATTGGCTGGCCTTGCTGGATATTTTGAGACTGCGGTATCGTTTGGCTATACGGCTGGATTTGCGGCATGTTCCGGGGTTGCTGCGTTTTTTGGAGTTGGCCCTGCATTTGGGGCTGACCCATCAGGGATTGCTGCGCTTTTTGCGGTTGCCCCTGCATTTGGGATTGCTGCAGGTTCTGAGGCTGGCTCATTTGAAGCTGTTGTGGGTTTTGCGGTTGGTCCATTTGAGGCTGTTGTAGATTTTGCGGTTGGTCCATTTGAAGCTGTTGTGGGTTTTGCAGTTGGCCCTTTTTCGGTTGCTGCGGACTTAAGGGTTGGTTTTGCACTCGAGGCTGCTGCACATTTGGGAACTGCTGCTGGCCGTTTGTCATCTGTCTTGGCATATTTTGTCCCATTTGCCGCGATTGTGCCATTTGCTGCGTCATATTCTGATTTTGCAGTATCTGGTTTCCTGCATACTGAGCCATGTACCCCTGTCTGATCTGCCTCTGTTGCAGGTTCTGCCCCGGCTGCATGGTATTTACCGCATCCTGCACATTCTGCACCGGCAAAGCATCTGCAAAATGGCCGGCGTCCTCCGTTGCGGATGTTATTGTTTCTTCTGCCGGCTGCGCTCTATTACTATTTTGGCGCTTGGCAGCTTCTTCTTCCTGCTGCGCCACATTACTATTTTGTTGGCGCTTGGCAGCTTCTTCTTCCTGCTGCGCCACATTACCATTTTGACGCTTGGCAGCTTCTTCTTCCTGCTGCGCTCCATTATTATTTTGACGTTTAGCAGCTTCTTCTTCCTTTTTTATATCCCATACTTGAAAGCGTGTCGTATCTACCGGTTCTTCATCCCACTGGCTCAAAAAAGTAATCTGGTTATCGATCAGAATTGCTATTCCATTCATCTGCATAATCCGCCATGGTGTCTGTCCAATATTTTCTTCTGGTTGTTCATAACGGAAATCCCCCTGATTGTTGCGGAAAGTAATCGTTCCAATCGAAATTCCTTGTATATTTTCCTTCTTTCTGACAAATAAATAAACCGTACCAGTTTTACCAGTATATCCACTCTCCTGCAAATGGATGTCAATACGGTTACGTCCGGTACGTAGTTCGATCCTGGCAAATCCGGAATTATGGATTTTCTGATTGTTATAAATGGAATACAAGTAGCTGACAAATCGTTTCATACAATGAATACCCCAATCCTATTTAGTTATTATAATGTATGAATCAGTTTTAAAATAATACCTGGAAAATATTTTTCATTCATTTTTTATTGACTTTTGCTATTTCTGCTTTATAATGATAATGATTATTATTTTCTAGGAGATGCATATATGAATTACAGCAGACAGCGGGAAAGCATTCTTCTGTATTTGCGCTCCACAAAGAGCCATCCTACCGCAGAAGAAATTTATCAGAAAATTCAATCCGATTACCCTGCGGTCAGCCTTGGAACTGTGTACCGCAATCTGTCATTATTAAGCGATATAGGTGAAATCCGCAGAATTACTACATTGGATGGGCCGGATCGATTTGACGGAAACCTTGTTCCTCATTATCATTTTGTATGCATGGAATGCGGCGCAGTCCGAGATTTAGAAATGGGTTCCATAGACCATATTAATTTACTGGCTGCCCATAATTTTACAGGCACAATTGAAGGGCATGTTACCCACTTTTATGGAAAATGCCCTACATGTGCGGCTAAAGCCACTGCAGGTAAACAAACCGGCTAAACCGGTGCTAATTTTTGTAAATCAATAATAATTCCTATTTTATTATTGACACAATTCAAGAAATATGTTATAAAATTATCAGCAGGTTACGATCCAGCTTTCACAGTATTGATAGAATCTGTGGCTGGTCTGACAGACAGTATTTGGTTCAAACTGAACAAAATTTTAATTATGAAAAGGAGATAAAAATGGCTAAATTTGTATGTCAAGTATGTGGTTATGTTCATGAAGGGGATTCCGCACCGGATCAATGTCCAGTATGTAAAGCACCAGCGGAAAAATTCACAAAACAAGAAGGTGAGACAACCTGGGCTGCTGAACACGTAGTAGGTGTTGCAAAGGGCGCTCCGGATGATATCCTGGAAGATTTAAGGGCAAATTTCAACGGTGAATGTTCTGAAGTAGGTATGTACCTAGCTATGTCACGCGTTGCACATAGGGAAGGATATCCTGAAATCGGGCTTTACTGGGAAAAAGCAGCTTTTGAAGAAGCTGAACACGCTGCAAAATTTGCTGAACTTCTTGGTGAGGTTGTTACAGACAGCACAAAGAAAAACCTGGAAATGCGCGTAGCTGCTGAAAACGGCGCAACAGATGGCAAAACAGACCTTGCAAAACGTGCTAAGGCTTTAAATCTTGATGCAATCCATGACACTGTACATGAGATGGCACGCGATGAGGCTAGACATGGAAAAGCTTTCGCTGGTCTGTTAAAGAGATACTTTGGCTAGGATTTGTAAGGAATTTTAAATGGAAAGAGGATGGACATGCGGTGTCTGTCCTCTTTTTTAGTGGAAGAAAAGTGTACTTTCTTCTTTTACAATCTTTCTTATCCCTATAAAGTGTACTTTCTGCAAAGTGTACTTTTTTCTATCTTTATTTTACCTCCGAAAGCCTGTATTTGCAAGGGATTCTTTTTATTAACTAACAACAACTCTGGAAGAACTTTTTTGAATTATCCACAATTATTCAATATAATTCAATGTCATAATACAATTAAGTACATCTTAACTGCTGCATTATGATTCACTTATTATAAATATTTGCAAAATACTATTTAAAACTTTCTTAAAATGATATATTATATACGTATTCAAAGTTATCTGATATAATACTAATAAACCTAATTTGTAAGGGGGAGGGAATTATATGTCACCAAAAGCAATTCTGTTGAATGATATGTTGAATACATTGAATGATGAAGATTACGACATAATCATAGAATATATTCGTTTATTGTCTGCAACCAGAAAAAAAGAACGGGCTATACAGACAATAGCAGCAATGGATAAGTTTCAAGAGGTTATAGGAGAAGATAAGGGCTGGCTTTCCGAAGATGATATGCTAGAAGATATGGCAGCTTTCCGCAAAGAGAGACTGTCCATATGAAAATAATGATTGATACAAATGTATTAATTTCATCTTTGGTATTTGGCGGTATGCCAAAACAGTTAATCGGAAAACTGCTGCTTATGGGACATGATCTATACATTTCTGATTATGTGTATCAAGAATTTACTGATAAACTTCATTTGAAATGGCCGCAAAAAGAATCCCGACTGCTGCAAATATATCATGACATGGATTTTATACACTGCCCAAGTACAAATAAAGTATTGGGTGAAATACGAGATAAAAAAGATATTCCTGTTTTAAGTGACGCAATATATAATAATGTAGATATATTACTAACAGGTGACAGGGATTTTTTAGAATCTAATATTAAACATCCGTTAATTTTTTCACCAAGAATGCTTATGGAATATCTCTGTACACAACAGTAAACAGGTTAGAAGTAAAATTCCATAATACAACATGCATTCTCCAAAAAAGAAAAGGGTATAAATTATGATACAGACAGCTATTTTAGATAGAAAACAAAAACCAACAAAAAAGCAAATCCAACAAATATCCTAAGTTGCAAAAAGAGAAATTGTATATGATGAAGATTCTCCCGAACTTACCCCGGCAATGGAAAAAGCATTCCGGCTGGCAGCAAAAAACCATAACACATACTGAAAAGCCAATATATCATAAATACCATGATGAGTTATGAATTATAATTTAAAAAAGCAGCAGTTAAAAACCAACTGCTGCTTTCTATTTTCTATAATATGAAATCCTTTGCAGTTCTATTACTCATTCAATCCGGCACTTCATCACATTTTTTATTCCATACAAAAATTATGATAAAATATTAGTATAAAT
Organism: uncultured Lachnospiraceae bacterium; assembly: GCA_949457475.1. Taxonomy (GTDB): domain Bacteria; phylum Bacillota; class Clostridia; order Lachnospirales; family Lachnospiraceae; genus Eubacterium_J. The sequence continues at coordinate 1,592 of CASUON010000001.1, read as the reverse complement.
ACAAAAAGAAATTCAAAAAAGAAGGAATGACAATGGAAGATGAACTTATTTTTTCTAAAGAATGGTTTATGCTTGAAAAAAACCATTTTAAGATTTTGGCAATCATCACAGAACTGGCTGACAATACAGGAACTTTTAAAGGAGAATTGACTGCCTTTTGTAAAAATCTGTCTATACAAAACTCGTCCGGCAACAAGAACAAAATAAAATCTGCCCTTAACTATCTTGTAAATAACAACTATATTACTATGTCAGAAGATAAAAAAATTTACACTATTACATTGAGCAATATGTCTGAAAAACCATACCAGACCAGGTTGAAAAGAACATGGTATAACCAGCTACGGACTGCTGCAAATAAAATATCATGGGAAAATCTTTTAAAAATTTTTCTCATATTACTGGATTTATCTAAAGTGCCTGATAACATTGTAACCTATAAACAAATAGGCGAACTTACAAATTGTAGTGTGTCTACTGTTGGCAGAGCAATGAAAACGATTGCTAACCTACAATTTGGATGTTTTAGAATTTTAATTAAACCTGTCAAAAAGAAATACGGCGAAATATACATAACTATAGGAACAATTTATGAACAAGCTTTAATTTTTGAATAAGCTTTATAATTTTTTGACATTTCTTATATGTTATATATAGAGCATTCAAAAAATTATATTTTTTTCTGCATGTCAATGATATACTATACCTAACTATACATTCTTTTGTTATTCTGATTTTGTGTGGCAAGCCACACAAAACAGAATAACAGTAAACAAAAGAAAAACAAACTTGTTCCATCAGAGGTAAATTACATGAATAAAGAAAAATCTGAAAGTAAAAAATTAATCCCGTTATATTTGCAAAAGCTGTTCTTGGAAAAAACGGATAAGACACATTATGTAAGAATGCCTGACATATTATCTTATCAGGAAAGTAAAAATATATTTGCAGACCGGAGAACTATTTATGCAGCTATTTCTTTATTAAACTATACAGATTTTGAAATTATTGGTGTACAGGAAAAAGGATATTATAAATATCATCACCCTTCCAGACTGTTCAATACAAACGAACTGAAATTTTTAATTGATTCTATTGCTGCATCCAAGTTTTTGACAGAAAAAAAGTCTAAAGACCTAATCAGCAAAGTAAAATCTTTAGGCAGCAGTTTTGATGCCAAATCTCTTAACAGGAATATTCTGCTAAGCAAAAGAATCAAAAGCATGAATGATAAGGTATTAAGAAATCTGGATTATATTTATTCTGCTATTGCTGATAATAAGCAGATTACATTCCAATATCTGCAATGGAACACAAAGCGGAAACTTGTTATAAAATCTGAAAAGCTATATGCAGCAAGCCCGTATGCAGTATCTTTATCAGATGATAATTATTATCTGATCGCATTTGACAGCAAATCAAATGATTTACGGCACTACCGCATAGATAAAATGCAGTCTATCACCATTACAAATACTGAAAGAATCGGTAAAGAATTATTCCAGTCTTTTGATATTGTGGATTATTCAAGAAAAACTTTCCACCTGTGCGGTTAGATTTTATAGCAATATCACAAAATTAGGCGCACAGAT